>NZ_JAUORD010000007.1:0-217602 GCF_030547345.1 Anaerobacillus sp. 1_MG-2023
AAACACAGAAGGCGTGTTTCTGTTCAAGAGCTCCAATCCATTCGTTTCTGCCCGCTCGTCTTCGCTTTTCATTGTCTGAGCAGAAAACTCTTAATCAAAACAGTGATGTTGTAAGATGGTAGAGAACTTATGTGAGAGAAAGAAGGAATATGTATGGCGAAACAGCAGGGTCTTCAAAAAGAGAAGATCTGGACGCGGAACTTTATTTTTATATGTATGGCAAACTTTTTTATTTTTGCAGGATTCCAAATGACCCTCCCGACGCTGCCTTTATTTGTGAATGAACTTGGTGGAAGCGACCAGCTTATCGGCTTTGTTGTTGGTATTTTCACATTATCTGCCTTGCTTATACGACCGTGGAGCGGTCATGTATTAGAGTCACTCGGAAGAAGAATTATCTTTTTAATTGGCTTAATCGTTTTTGTCATTTCCGTTGGCTCTTATGCGTTTACAGGAAGTTTGATTCTTTTGTTTCTTATGAGAGTAGTACAAGGCCTTGGCTGGGGAATGTCTACAACGGCGGTTGGTACAATTGCAACTGACTTGATTCCTCAAAAGCGAAGGGGAGAAGGCATGGGTTATTTTGGCCTTGCTGGGAATTTAGCGATGGCATTTGGTCCAGCTCTTGGTTTATTCTTAATCGCTCTTTCTGGATTTCAAACGATGTTTTTAATTGCCGCTTCTGCCGGTTTACTTTCATTTATCATCGCTGCCTTTATTCGCTATAAACCTGCGAATAAAACACCGATTGAAAGAAAGAAATGGGACATATTTGAGAAGACAGCTTTAATGCCTTCTATTCTTCTTTTCTTTATTACAATGGTTTTTGGAGGAATCGCTACTTTTCTTCCATTATATGCAGAACAGCTAGGAATTGATGGAATTGAATGGTACTTTGTCGTCTTTGCTGTTTCGCTTATGCTCGTACGTGCTTTCGCTGGACAAATCTATGATCGAAAAGGTCATAAAGCTATATTTCTTCCAGGTGCATTTTTGATTTTATTGGCTATGGTAGATCTAACTTTATTAGCCAATCAATTTATGCTCATTCTTGCGGCTGTGCTATTTGGCATAGGATTTGGCTCCGTTCAACCTGCTCTTCAAGCATGGGCTGTTAATGAAGCACCGCTTCACAGAAAAGGTATGGCTAACGCAACCTTTTTCTCCTTCTTCGATTTAGGTGTAGGACTTGGTGCGATGTTTTTCGGTCTAATTGCTTCTACTTTTGGATATGCTGATATTTATTTAACAGCTGGAATATCTGTCATCATTTCTATGGTGATCTACGTCATTTACTTAAAAAGAAGTGCAGCTGTTCATAAACATAGCGAAGCTGTTCAATGGAAGTAAGATTAAAAAAGGAACACAAACGTGTTCCTTTTTTTGCTATCGACTAGCCGGAATGATCAAGTCTGTGTTTACTTCAGTTAGGTCTCGGCAACCTGATAAGGCCATCGTTAGATCAAAATCTGCAACAAGGTTGGAAAGCACTTGTTTCACACCATTTTCACCACCAACCGCAAGGCCGTACATACATGGTCTGCCGACAAGCACCGCTTCGGCACCAAGCGCGATGGCTTTAAATACATCTGCTCCTCTTCTAATCCCGCTATCCATTAATACCGGAATGTGATTCTCAACAGCTTCAACAATAGCCGGAAGTGCATCCAGTGCTGCGATCGCGCCATCCACTTGCCGCCCACCGTGATTGGAAACGATGATTCCATCTGCTCCATATTTGATCGCAAGCTTAGCATCATCTGGATGAAGAATTCCTTTTAAAATAATAGGAAGAGATGTGTATTTTTTGAGTTCTGCTAAATCCTCCCATGTTAATCCTGCATTCCCAAATACGTTTGTCCAGTGCATAATCGCACCCATGGCGTCTTTTTCAGGCGGAACATGTAGTCCTGCTCGAAAGGCAGGATCAGTTAAGTAGTTCCCAATACCTTCTCCAATAAGAAAAGGCAAGTAGACATTTTGAAGATCTAATTCTCGCCATGCCATCATTGGTGTATCAAGCGTTACAACAATCGCAGAATAACCAGCATGCTCTGCTCGCTGAACAAAGCTTTTGGCAATCTCAGGATCGCGACTCCAGTAAAGCTGAAACCACTTTGGCGCATCGCCTATCGCGTCAGCAATCTCTTCCATGGAATGACTTGATGCTGAGCTTGCAATGTAGGGTATTCCCATTGAAGCTGCAGCTTTAGCAGAAGCAAGCTCACCTTCTTGGTGGATAATCGATTGAACTCCTACTGGAGCAACCATTATTGGATAAGGGAGCATCTGACCGAATAACCCTACCTTTAAGTTTCGTTCTTCAACGTGACGGAAAACGCGAGGAACGATGTTCCAACGTTTAAAGGCTTCTCGATTCGAATTCTTCGTATCTTCAGCACCAGACCCTCCGGCCACATAATCATAAGGACCATCCTCTAGTACTTCTCTCGCTCTTTTTTCCCAATCTTCATATCTTGTTGGAAGGCGATCAGGATCAGGCGCATGCATCTGCTTATAAATGCCAAACTGTATCTCATTACCAATATTACTCATGATAACGACTCCTTTGACAATATGATTAAGTGAATCTTCTTTTCTTTCAAGGCAATTCCTTCATAAAAAGGGAAGTTTTTTAAGGAACAGGGTTATTAGGAGGATTTCGCTCATGAGTTTCGAAATAGTAGAATGGCACTAAATTCGTTCATTAAGAACATATTGGAGGACAAACATGAAGCTTTCGATCATACATACGAACGATATTCATAGTCATTTTGAGAATTTCGCAAAAGCGACATCACTTATTAAGGATTACGCAGATGACCAAACACTAATCTTGGATGGTGGTGACTTTGCTGATTTTAAAAGTATAGAGCTTCAAGGAACGCAGGGGATCTCGGCCGTGAAAATGCTTCAATCTGCCGGTTATGATGCGATTACAATTGGGAATAATGAACTCTTTAATGGAAATGAAACGCTAGAGCATATGGCAGTACATAGTCCTGTCCCTTTCATTAGTTGTAATCTTCTTAAAGCAAACGGTGCGTCATTGAAAGGGGTATTTAGAAGTACGATTATTCAAAAGCAAGGGATACGTATATTGATTACCGGTGCTTCACCGGATTTGCAGGAATTTAATGATTTGATGGGTTTTCAAATTTTAGATTACATAGAAGCGATACAGAAAGAGATAGAAAGCCAAAAAGGAAACTATGATATTTGTATTGTGCTAAACCATGTTGGTACTGAAAGAGACATCGAACTAGCCGATGCAATCGATGAGATCGATTTGATTCTTTCCGCACATGACCACGTTCTCTACGATGAAGCGAAAGTAGTGAATGGCACCATTCTGAACTCAGCTGGTATGTACGGGGAACATATTGGTATTGTAGAAATTGAGGTTACAGAAGATGGTTTAACCTTATTAGCCTCCAGATCGATCTCAACAGCTAAAGCGGTGGAGGATGAAGAAATTATAAGTATTTTAGTTTCAAGTAAGAAAGAAGCGATCGACAATTTGAGTAAACCACTTTACACAGTTAGTGAACCACTATGGCATGATGTACTTGAAGAAAACCCCATGGCGAATTTAATTGCGGATGGTTTAAAAGATCGCTTTGAATGTGATCTCGGATTGATTAACAGCGGCATCACTAATGGGGGAATCGTTGATTTTGTGTCTAATAAAAAGCTTATTGAAATATGTCCTTCACCATTAAATCCGACTTATTCTGAAATTCAGGGAAAGCACTTATATGCTGCTCTTGAAAGCTCGTTAGACAGTTCGGTTTGTATGTCAGATGGCAAGGGGCCCGGCTTCCGAGGTAAATATGTCGGGCGACTTCATGTATCAGGTGCAGTGATCGAACATGATCAAAAGAAAATACATTCTATTACGATTAATAATGAGGTGTTAGATCCAGAAAAATGGTATCGAATTGCCTCTTCTGATTATTTGTTAAGAGGATCTGGGTATCCTGACTTAGCGTATAACCGGAACTTCTCCTATCAATCAGATGAAATAAAAGATGTAATAAGAGAATATGCTGAGATTGAAACCTTCATATCAAAAGCATTTACTAAGCGCTGGGTTGTGAAAAGAGACTTACAAAAAGAAACTATGCGGTAATATTAAACCACAGGTAGTCTCCCTGTGGTTCTTAATTTATATACTAAAAAATATTATTAGTAACTATTGTATTTTTTCAAAGGAGAGGTTCATTTTGATCCACCATATTGAGCTGTACGTCTCTGACCTAAATAAAAGCACTGAATTTTGGGGGTTGTTATTAGAAGCGCTTGGTTATACACCATTTCAGAATTGGAAAGAAGGGAGAAGCTGGAGAGATAAAGAAAGCTATATTGTATTTGTGCAAGTTGAGGAGAAATACAAAGAAATGGGATATCATCGTAAACGGATTGGTATAAATCATCTCGCATTTCGTGCTCACTCAAAAGAACAGGTAGAAAATATTCGATTAATGCTCGTACAAAAACAAGCTTCTATTTTATATAACGAGCTATATCCTCATGCAGGTGGGATCAATCATTATGCGCTTTATTTTGAAGATCCAGATCGAATAAAGGTAGAAATTGTATCACCTAACATATAATAAATTTCAATTACCGTAATATATATATATAAAGTTAAATAACAAAAGTTATTAAAAATTATTGCAAACTACAAGGGACGTCAATACAAAAAACAGGCCAATTTGGCCTGTTTTCTTTATCCCTTATAAGTCTTTCCAATATACTGAACGATTTTACGTAACTCTGTAACAGTAGGACGACCAAAAGGACTTGTTTGTCTTTGTTGATAAAGCAATTCGCCCTTATCATCAATAAGGAAGTAGGCTGGCTCACCATGAGCGCCATGATCTTCATATGGATCATCTTCTTTATGATAGTGAACATCATATGCTTCAAGTGCTTTTAAATCCTCATCAGCTAATACTGGAAAAGAAAGATTCTTTTCTTCAGCCATTGCTTTTAAATCATCAAATTTATCAGTTGATATAGTTGTAATATGAACATTTTTCCCTTCAAAGAAACCAGTACTTTCTTCTAGACTTTCAAGATCACTCACACAAACGGGGCACCAGGAACCTCTAAAGAAAATGACGAGGTGCCATCCACCTTTTTCTTTACGGTATGATTCAAAAGAATATTCTTCGCCGTTTACTGCAGGAAGTGAAAAATTAGGGACTGCGTCTTTCAATGCAAATTTAGACAAAACGATTTCCTCCTTTGAATAATAACAATCACCTTATAATGTAAGGCAGTTGTTATGATACTCTGATTCAGAAATAAATGATGTAAGATACCTTACTCTATTTTGAGACTGAATAATTGACAAAGGAAATTGTCGTTACAGCCTTTTTATTGGGAATAAAAACGAATTGGCTATCATACGTACAGAACAAACTAATTGCACGTATTCCAACACAATGATACAAAACATATATTGTGTATCATTATGAAAATGAATGAAAGCTTATTTTTAGAGGGTTTTCTCTTTTCGAACAGAACGAAGAAAGGTATAATGATACATATTAATCAATTGTTTATCATTAACGATACATATTAAATAGAGAAAGAAGGATGCCCTCATGAACACGGTTCAGCCGATTCGTGATCCTCAGAAGATCAAATTAGTAAAAAAACATCTACGAAAGCGAAATTCCAGAGACTGGTTTTTATTTAATATGGGAATTAATACCGGTCTGCGGATTAGTGATTTACTTCCATTACGTGTGGGGGACGTTCGAAATCAAACACACATTATTATTAAGGAGAAAAAAACAGGGAAAGCCAAACGATTTCCGATCAACTATTCTCTTAAGGAACTCATTGAGTCGTATACGTTTGATATGGAAGAACGTGATTTTTTATTTCCATCGAATAAAACCGATTTACCGATTCAAAGAGGACAAGCTTACAAAATATTAAATCAGGCTGCAGCGGAAGCAGGGCTTTCCGAAATTGGAACACATACTATGCGTAAGACGTTTGGTTATTTTTACTATAAACAAACAAAGGATGTGGCAATGCTTCAGAAGATCTTTGGACATTCTGCACCATCGATTACATTAAGGTATATTGGAATTGAGCAGGAGCAAATGGATGAATCATTGTTCAACTTTAGTTTATAAGTGAAGCAATGATAGACATGTTATAATTTATAAAAGAGGGGGGAGGAGTTGAAGGTATAAATATAGTTTTGCTTTAAGAAAAACTTCTTGATACTGCAAAAGCATATTAATGAAGAAACTCATTTGAATTACTGTTTTTGTAACCGATTACAAATAAGAAGGAGGTTATCCCTTTGGATAAAAAAGATCACGTTGATCCTACCGAATCATCTATACATACGGATTTCAAAAACAATATGACTTACGGAGAATACTTAAGTCTCGATCAAATACTCTCTGGGCAAAATAGACTTTCAGACCATCATGACGAAATGCTCTTTATCATCATTCATCAGGTTAGTGAATTGTGGATGAAGTTAATTCTACATGAACTTAAAGGAGCCATTGAAGCAATTGAAAATAATGAACTTTCGTCTGCCTTTAAAATGCTTGCACGTGTTTCAAAGACCCAAACCCAAATTATTCAGGCTTGGGATGTTCTTTCAACATTAACGCCATCAGAATATATGGAGTTTCGTGATTCGCTCGGACAGGCATCTGGTTTTCAATCTTATCAATACCGCATGATCGAATTTTCATTAGGATACAAAACATCACACGTGCTTAAAATCTATGAAAAGGATGAAAAGCTTCACGCACAACTTAAGAATGCTTATCAAAAACCCGGCATTTATGATGTCGCCATTAAAGCTCTCTCCAGAGCAGGTTTACCGATAGATCAAGGAGTTCTTCAACGCGATGTAACCAAAACTTATGAGAAGAATGATTCTGTGTTGCAGGCATGGCTGACGGTATACCGGAATGTCGATACATACTGGGATCTTTATGAGCTTGCCGAAAAACTCGTCGATATTGAAGATTGGCTGCAGCAATGGAGATTCCGTCATATGAAGACGGTTGAGAGAATTATTGGTTTTAAGCAGGGTACAGGAGGCTCATCAGGGGTCGGTTATTTAAAGAAAGTACTTGATCACCGTTTCTTTCCTGAGCTCTGGGATATTCGAACCGCCCTTTAGGTGATTGTAATATCATTATGTAAACTCATATAAAAAACGCTCTCAGTTGGGAGCGTTTTTTATATGAGTAGTTCATTTAACTTTGCATCACTTTCTAGGAAAGAGAGCGCCTTCCTTTGAAAATCTTCATTATGAAGGTATGTATATCGATGGGGCTTAACAGAAGGAGCCTTTAAAATAGCTTCAGCGAGGTCAGATTTTTGCATACGTTCCTTCTTGATATAATCAAAGAAACCAGTACGTTCAAATACTTTCCCCATCCGTATCGCTCGGTGGTTCTGCACATTTGCCATAATATAAGTTGCGATTCCGACCTGTATTCCGTGCATGTGCGGATTTTGTAATTGTTTATCGAGCGCATGTGAAATTAAATGCTCCGAACCACTAATTGGTGCGCTATTGCCGCTAATAACCGTTGCCACGCCGCCCATTGTTAACGAGCTTACAAGTTCTTTAATAAAGATCGGATTTTGAATATCTGACATCGGCGTTCGAATGAAACTGTTTACAGCCTTCTTACTTAGCATCGCAGCAAAGGCATTTACGTGACCTTTACCGTTCTTTTCTTCAAACTCCCAATCATAAAGAGCCGTTATATTACTCATTAGATCACCAACTCCTGCAAGCAAGAAGGGAGAAGGGGCTTGTTTAATCACTTCGAGGTCAGCAATGATCCCATAAGGTACCTGTGCAGGAACAGTAGTTTTTTTGTGATTCACAATAAGAGAGCAGTTGCTACTAGCAAAACCATCATTTGAGGCAGAGGTCGGCATGCTTATAAACGGTAGTTTTCTAGAAAACGCAATATATTTCCCATAATCAATAACCATACCACCGCCCATAGCAATCACAACATCATAAGAATCAAGGGAGAAAGCATACCCGATCAGATCATGAATGGTTTTCCTAGGTTCCATCTTTTGAATATCGATGGTGACATGTTTCATATTCTCCTGAAAGGACTCACCATAAGTCTCATATGTAAATTCATCGAATAAAAATAGGGCATGATGAAAGCCGTGCTTATGGAGAATCATATCAAGCTGATGGCGGATACCAGAACGAATCTCCAAAATGGCAGGGATCGGAATATTCGTTAATGGATGCATGGTCAAATCGTTCCTTTCTCATGCAGGAAATCTTCAATCTGTTGATACGATTCAACGGCTACGAATGGCACGTTATTTTCTTTTAATAGTTCTTGCAGTGCGTCTTTTGCAAAAGTAAGATCAGCAACTTTGGCTGGATGAGAATCTGGTTCGCTATCACCAGCAAAATAAACCACTTCATACTTTTCTTTCAAATCTGAAATCACTTTTGATTTATCAATACCATATCTTCTCGAATAATGTTTATGATTCTCATTAATCGACAAATGGACATTTTTATTCTCGTAATAGCCTTTGTTCGAGAAAACAGGGACATTCTGAATGCCATAATGATTCAAAATGTGGTGAATGTAATAATCAGTCCCAGCACTTAAAATGTAGAAATCCCCGCCGTTTTCTTGAATCTTCTTAATAAAGGAAGGAACATGCTCATCAATCGGTAAGGAGAGGATATCTTGAATAATTTGCTCCTCGTGCTGATCAATGGATTGAAATACCTGGCTTAGAAAATCAATATCTTGCATTTCCCCAGCTTTCCACTTCTTATACAATCCTTTACCTTCAGGATAATAAGTTTCAATCACAAGCCAGTAGAAATCTTTTTTTGAAATGGTTCCGTCAAAATCAGATACAAATGCCCACTTTTTCATTTATATTTCCTCCTTCATATAGTCGTTGATCTATTAAAATTGTAGCATGCTTTCATATTCAAAAGAAATCTGATTCTTTTAGAACAATAACGTACAGCCGCACTAAATTGTGTTAAAATGAATTTTAAAAAGTTAAACAATTCAATTTAATCTGAAGGAGTGCGAGAATGAGTAAAACAATCAGTAAAGTCCAGGTGGAAGATATCATTATCGCAAACCAGGTTTTAAAAGAAGTCGTTGTTCATACACCGCTACAGCGGAATGAAATTCTTTCTGATCGATATAATTGCAATGTGTATTTGAAGAGAGAAGATTTACAAAGTGTTCGGTCTTTTAAAATTAGAGGCGCTTATAATTTGATTCAAGGTTTAACGATGGAAGAGAAAGCAAAAGGAATCGTATGCGCAAGCGCAGGAAACCATGCCCAGGGCGTAGCCTTTTCTTGTAAAACGCTTGGCATTCAAGGACATATCTTTATGCCTGCTACGACGCCCCGTCAAAAAATCTCGCAAGTTGAATTGTTTGGTGGATCGTTTGTGGAAGTCATTCTAACAGGCGATACGTTTGATGACTCCTTTCTAACCGCTAAAGAATTTTGCAACAAACACGACAAAGCATTCATTCATCCTTTTGATGACTATCGAACGATTGCAGGACAGGGAACAGTAGGACTTGAAATTATGAATGATATTGATGAAGTCGACTTTGTGATGCTCAGCATTGGAGGAGGAGGTCTTGCCTCAGGCGTAGGGTCTTATATCAAAAGCATTAGCCCACACACGAAAATCATCGGTATAGAGCCTGAAGGTGCCCCAGGAATGAAAAGTTCCATTGAGAAGGACGAGGTCGTACCGCTTGATTATATCGATAAATTTGTAGATGGAGCTGCTGTAAAACAAGTTGGAAAGCTGACACTCGACATTTGCAAACATATTCTTGATGATGTTGTACTTGTGCCAGAAGGGAAAATTTGTACAACCATCTTAGAGCTATACAACCAGAACGCCATTGTGGCTGAGCCAGCCGGCGCTTTGTCCATCGCCGCTCTCGATTTTTATCGTGATCAAATTAAAGGAAAAAATGTGGTGTGCGTTATTAGTGGGGGAAATAACGATATTAATCGCATGCAGGAAATCCAGGAACGTTCTTTAATTTATGAAGGGCTAAAACATTATTTCATTGTACATTTCCCTCAACGAGCTGGTGCGTTAAAAGAATTTATGGCTGATGTTTTAGGTCCAACAGATGATATTACCCGCTTTGAATACACGAAAAAGAACAATCGTGATCGAGGACCTGTTCTAGCAGGAATTGAGCTCAAACACAAAGAAGATTATGAACCTTTGATTGAGCGTTTAAATCGAAAAGGATTTTCCTACATTGAAATTAACAAGGACCAAGATCTCTTTAACCTACTCATTTAAAACGCCTATAGCGGGCGTTTTTCTTTTGAAGTCGTTCGAGTATAAATGGGGCACTTTTTTCTATATGATAAGGAGAGATTGTATGAAAAGAGGTGCGGAATGAAATTAAGTATACTTGATCAAACACCAGTCTTTCATGGAGAAACGACAGCTGAGGCACTACAAGCTTCAAAAGAGTTAGCTATTCTCGGAGATCAACTTGGCTATGTTCGTTACTGGGTTACGGAACACCACGACCGAGACCACTTAGCGTGTCCCACCCCTGAGGTACTCTTAAGCTATATCGGAGCACATACTAGGCGAATTCGACTTGGAGCTGGAGCAATACTACTTCCTCACTATCAACCATATAAGATAGCAGAAATATTTCATACACTAGCAACCCTTTTTCCAGGTCGCATCGACCTTGGATTAGGCAGAGCACCAGGGGGATCCGCCGAAGCGACTACAGCTCTATCTCCGCGATTTTTAGAAGAAGTTCGGAAGATGCCAGAGAAAGTAGATGAACTACTTCGCTTTATCAATAATGGCTTTGCAAAGGACCATTTGTATCATAATCTTCAAGCAAAGCCTGTTCCTAACCACGTTCCCGAGCCATGGCTCCTTGGAACAGGAAAGAAAAGTGCGCTGTTAGCAGCAGAAAACAGTATGTCCTATGCGTTTGGCTATTTTATGAGCGAACAAAATGGGAAAGAACTTCTCGACACATATCGAACAAACTTTGCGGGAGAATCTCCTTATTGCATTCTAGCGGTGTCCATTATTTGCAGTGAGACACAGGAGCGTGCAGATGAGCTTGCTCACTGGACTCACGTAGTCAATGAATTTCGATCTAAAGGGAAAACAACACTCCCAAGTGTTGAAGAGGCACTTACCGTATCACTTCCTAATGATCACACCTCGAAGCTTATTAGTGGAACACCTAAAATCGTCCAAGAAAAGCTACAGGATCTGCAAGAAGAGTATCAACCAGATGAATTCTTAATCACAACGATTACGCCACATCGAAGGGAAAGACTGACTTCTTTTCAACTTCTTGGTGAGGTGCTTATTCAAGGATAGATCTTTTTTCACTAATAGAAGGAAATCTGTTATGATAGAGTTTGGTTTCTTTTGTTTTTTATAGGATTAAATTTTTAACTGTATCCATTTTACAGTGCCAATAGATATGAAAATAAAAGGACGGATCAAGCTAGAAGAGGAGACCGTACATGACCCAACCATTACCTTTTGAAATCACAAAGGAAGATTCCTTTTTCGAGAAACTCGGCGACTATGTTGGCGACGTATTCTACGACATTTTACCGGAGCATGGATATGAGCTTCGAGATGAACAAATCTTTATGGCTTTTCAAATTGAACAGGCCTTTAAAAATAAGTGCGTTGTGTTTGCTGAAGCAGGCGTTGGAACAGGGAAAACGTTTGTATATTTGTTGTATGCCATTTGCTATGCGAGGTATACAAGAAAACCGGCGATTATTTCATGTGCGGATGAAACACTTATTGAGCAGCTAGTGAAAGAAGGCGGAGACATTGAGAAGCTTGAGAAAGCACTTGGTTTAACTGTTGATGTTCGTCTAGCGAAGGCTAGAGAGCAATATGTTTGTGTGAAAAAGCTAGACCATCTTTCTCATCGTACTGACGATGAAGACATCTTAAGTGTGCACGATGAAATACCAGAGTTTGTTTATGAACCAGCTGCATCAATGAAGTCTTTCCATCGCTATGGCGATCGGAAAGAATACCCTTGGGTACCAAATGATAAATGGGAAAAAATTGCGTGGGATCCACTGCAACAATGTTCAACGTGTGACTGGCGTCATCGCTGTGGCCAAACGTTAAATCGTGAATATTATCGTCATTCAAGCGATTTGATTATTTGTTCTCATGATTTCTATATGGAACATATCTGGACGAAAGACTCACGTAAACGTGAAGGACAACTTCCTTTGCTCCCAGAAGCTAGCACAGTTGTATTTGATGAAGGCCATTTATTGGAATTCTCAGCACAAAAAGGCTTGACGTATCGCTTTCATTCGGAAACTCTATCCAGTATTCTTACAGGCTACATGGACCAGGATGTAAGAGAAGAATCGCTTACATTAGTTGAAGAGATCCTGGAGCTTCACGATAACTGGTTCGCTCATCTTAGTCAGTCCGCGATCGCTGTAGAAGGTTCGATTCGAAAAGATGTCCCACGAACTGAAACGATGATAGAAATTGCAAAAGCGATTGCTGAGAAAGTTGATGCTTTGTTAGAGCAGCTTGTTTTCGATTCAGAGCTTTATGTAATGGAAGACTACCATGTCAAGATTATGGAAGAATACCTCGAGTTCTTCTCATATGGCTTAAGAACGCTGCTCCAGGATGGAGAGGGTATTCATTGGCTTGAAGAAACTGAAACCCAGACATCTCTTGTCATTATGCCAAGACTTGTAGAAGACATTCTGCGAAAAGAAGTATTTTCACAGAAGATCCCATTTGTTTTCTCATCAGCAACGCTTTCGCAAGCTGGAGATTTCTCTTATATAGCAAGCAGCTTAGGTATTCAGAAACATGCTTCCTTCTCTGTAAATTCACCATTTGATTATGAAGCACAGATGAAAATGAATGGTTCTGTAGCTGAAAATGAACATCAAAAATGGGAAGAGATGGGCCATTCCCTTCACCTGAATAAAGGTCATTCATTGCTGCTATTCTCTTCGCTAGAAGAAATGAATAGGTTCAGAGAGTGGGCAGACCAACAAAGCTGGACGTTTAACCTTATTTATGAAGGAGACCGTGAAATAAGCGAAACGGTCAAGGCATTTCAACGAGATCATTCTGCTGTTCTTTGCTCGTATCATCTATGGGAGGGACTTGATGTACCGGGTGAATCACTTACTCAGGTTCTAATCTCGTCATTACCATTCCCTCCAAATGACCCTGTTTTCCAGGCGAAACGAAGTCATTCAGAAGATCCAGTAAGCGATGTAGACCTTCCCTACATGTTACTTCGCTTACGACAAGGAATTGGTCGATTAATTCGAAGTAGTGTAGATCATGGTGTCGTCCGTATTTGGATGACAGAAGATCAAGTGACAAAGTATGAACAACAAGTTCAAGATGTTTCACCTTTACCAATCAACTGGAAATAATAAAAAGCTCTTTCTCAAACGAGAAAGAGCTTTTTTCTATTGAAGTTGTTATGATAGATAAAGGGAGGTGTGGCATGAAAACAAATTGGGAAAGACATCATTCGATCATTTATCTACCTGATGAAGCGATAACATCAATCGTAAAAAGCTATCAGCCACATCTAAAGGTAAATACCACGACCCAGCTTTCTGGAGGTTTGAGTCATACGAATTATAAAATTGATATTGCTCATCATAGCTCTGTTGTGATCAGAGTGGCTAGAAACCAGGAAAGCTTGAAACGGGAATATGAAGTTCACAGGTCCTTGCCAAAAGATGTGCGAGCACCAGCTTTTCTTCATATGACAAAGTGGAATGGATACCATATTGGTATTCTTGAATGGAAAGAAGGTTCCTTGCTGCGAGACCATCTATCTACTTCGTCTCAACAACATATGAAAGCAATGGGGCAATCCATTGGAGAACAGCTTGCCTCACTGAGAGAACTGCATTTTAATACATATGGATTTCTTGATTCAACGCTTGAAGTAAGAGATGAATTTCAATTAACACCAACCTCATTCATCTCAACGATCGAATCCTTTATAAATCATCATGCTTCCAAATGGCTATCTCTTACTCTAACTGATAGAGTGATCTCATTTGTAAGGAACAATGCCTATTTGCTTGAGCAAGATCAAAGCGAACCCCGCCTTGTTCACGGGGATTATAATGGACTTAATGTACTAATGAACGGAACAGAAGTAAGCACCGTTCTAGATTGGGAATTTGCCTTATCAGGTAGCATTTATTTTGATTTAGGTAACATGATACGGTACGAATTTGATCACATGACATCATTTAAAGAGGGAATTCAGCAAGGATTATTAAATAAAGGAATCACCCTGCCAAAACAGTGGCAGAAGCTTGCCAAACTGGCAGACCTCGTAGCGCTTTGTAGCTTGCTTGATCGACCAGTATGTGGGGAAAACAGGGTAAGAGATATCACTCAACTTATTACTAAAACGATAGAATCCTATTAAGCAGAAACAATCGAGAGGGGAATATACATGAGGATTGGATTTATACGCCACGGGAGTACAGCATGGAATAAAGAGAAAAGAGCTCAAGGTAGCTCAGACATTCATCTTGACGATCAAGGTCGCAGTGACGCAGCTAAGCTTGGAGACTGGTTAAAGAACGACAAGTGGGATGTGATCTTCTCAAGTGATCTTTCACGAGCTAAAGAAACAGCTGAGATCATCGCCAAAAAGCTCAACCTGAAAGTGATAACCGATCATCGCTTACGAGAGGCGGGCGGTGGGCAAATTGAAGGAACTACAGAGCAAGAACGTATTAAGAAATGGGGAGAAAACTGGCGCGAATTAGATCTCGGTATTGAAAAGGCTGATCTTGTTGTTGAACGCGCACATGCGGCAGTAAATGATTTTCATGATAAATACTCAGGTTTAAATGTGCTAGTAGTTAGCCACGGTTCTTTTCTTAGACATTTCTTTAAAAGCACCCTACCTGAACTAAATCATGAAAATCATATTGTAAATACTTCTTTAACGATTCTTAAAAGAGATGGAGACAAATGGTTAAATGAAAAGTTCCATTCAACACGCCACCTTAATTAATAAACGAATCAATCCATATCCTGACTCTTTATGTAGAGAGGATTTTTAATAATGATCGAGAAGACCTTCAATAAAGAACGTGACCATTCATTATTGGAGGGAAAAGCCATGAACGCAAAACCCGAAATGATCGGGGAAGATTTATCTCTTATTGATCTCTATGACCTCTCCCTTGAACTAAGGACGGGTTCTTATGTCCTGCATGAGGAAGAACTTACAATCATTGAAACTAGCGCGAGTCCATCGATTCCTTACTTAATTAGCGGGTTAGAAAAACTCCAAATCAATTTAGAAGAGGTTCGCAACGTAATTGTCACCCATATCCATCTCGATCACGCTGGAGGGACAGGCCTATTTCTTGAAAAATGTCCAAATGCTCGTGTTTTTGTTCATCCAAAAGGGATTCGCCATTTAGAAAACCCATCTCGCTTAATTGAAGGAACAAAAGCTGTTTATGGGGATAAATTCCAGGAGTTATTCGAACCAATAATTCCGATTCAAGAAGACCGGCTAATCGCCATGAATGACATGGACAAGATGCGAATTGGGTCGAATCGAATATTAACTTTCATGGATACTCCGGGACATGCCAAACACCATTTATCGATCTATGATTCAAAAACGAAAGGTGTGTTTGTAGGTGATACGATGGGAGTTTATTATCCGCAGCTCGATGTTGAACTTTATCTTCCATCAACATCACCAAATCAATTCGATCCAGACGCAATGCTAGCATCTGCTGAAAAAATCATGTCCTATGAGCCAGACGCCATTTATTTCGGTCATTATGGAAGAACATCTAACCGAGATGAAGTAATGGCTCAATTAAAAAGTTGGTTATCCGATTTTATGAGAATAATAAATGACCTCATGCAAAAGAAAGAGGCGCCAATTACTGAGGATCTTTCAAAAGCGCTATTAGCACATGTGGCAAGTAAGCTTTCAATAAAAGGAGTACCTTCCGATCATCCTGTATATGATTATATAAAAGTAGACTTACAAGTATGTGCTCTTGGCCTAATCGATTATTTGAAACGAAAATCAGTTCGAACCACTTAGATTCTGCTTAAGTGGTTTTCTTGTGAATAATAGGCATAGGCTTTTTTTTCATGTTATATTGAATGAATCATTTAGATCAACAGTACGGAGAGATGCTATGCTAAAAAATAAATCAACAATTCAATCCTTCCGCTATATTTTCTTAATGTATGTCGGTACTATTATTTTATTTGCGACCTTTTATATGCTGCCGTTTTCCCACTATGGCTCATTACAGGTCGTTGACTCTCTCTTTATATCAACTAGTGCGCTCAGTGTTACAGGGCTATCTTCCGTTGACATCTCGTCTGACTTTACACGAGTTGGGCAGGTCTTATTAATTATTGAAATGCAACTAGGAGGCATTGGTATTCTCGTACTCGTCAGCTACCTATTTTTAATGATGGGTAAGAAACTAACAATGTCAAGTATGGTCCTTCTATCGAAAGACCAAAACCAGTCGCAGTTAAGAACCATTCGATCATTAAGTATTTCCGTTTTAATGATCGCGTTAACGGTAGAAGCCATTGGTTTTAGTCTTATGTTCAATGGAATAAGTGAGCAATATAGCTCAGTTAAAGAAGCTGTTTTTGTCACTGTATTTCACAGTGTAGCGAGCTTTACGAATGCTGGATTTGATTTATTTGGAGATAGTTTGATTTCTTATCAACACAATTGGCTCATGCTGTTAACTTCAGCAACGATGATCTTTCTAGGAAGCCTCGGTTTTCCTACTATTGTAGAATACATACTCGGCTTTCGAAAAAAGAAAAGCTTGTTTACAAAAGTGAACATCCGTCTTCATAGTTCGCTGTTTCTTGTGGGGGTTGTCATTTATTTCTCTTTAGAACAAAATGGCGTATTTGGCCATTTGCCAATATGGGATAAGTTCGTAAACGTGATTTTTCTATCTGCTACATCACGGAATGGCGGCTTAACAACAGTAGACATTTCAACACTTAATATCACAACTGTTCTCATACTAATGACTTTAATGTTTATTGGTGGGGCTTCTTCAAGTACCGGAGGGGGTCTTCGCTTAACAACCTTTGCGGTTCTTGTAGCAAAAATGGTTTCAGTAGCAAAATCTGAAGAATATACAACGCTATTTAAGAAGACCATTTCACAGGACTCGATTAATAAATCTTTTTTGATCTTTTTAAGCTTTATCTTTTTATTTGGATTTACAACCATAATTCTGTCCATATTTGAGTCTCAAGAAATCATTTTAGTGGCTTTTGAGGTTATATCTGCTTTAACAAACACTGGTTTATCGATGGGGATTACGAGTGAACTTGCAGGAGTTTCAAAGTTGCTTTTATGTATGCTAATGATTATTGGGCGCATTGGTGTATTTAGCTTCATATACGCTGTATTTAAAATAGAAAAATCAAAAACGCGCTATATTAAAGAAGATTTGGCCGTAGGTTAAGGAGTGAGAATTCATGCGAAAACAATTTCTAGTAATCGGTGCTGGTCGATTTGCGAAAGGCATTATTCGTGAACTATATGAACAAAAATGTGATGTGGTTGTTTGTGATAAAGATGAGGGTCCGCTAGAAGATATAGATGACTACACAACACATTCAATCGTTGGCGATCTAAGAGAAAATCGAGTGATGGATGATTTAAACGTAGAACAGTACGATGCTGTTTTCGTAGCTATTGGAACTGATGCCTATTCAGCTATTTTAATTACAAACCGTCTTCGTGACCGAAAAGCAAAGAAAATTATTACTAAAGCAGTGAGTCGAGAAATAGGTGAAATCCTGTCTAACTTAGGGGCAGATCAGGTCATATATCCTGAGGAAGAAGCAGGGATGAAAGTGGCAAAACAAATCATGATGCCTAACGTCCTTGAATACATTGAAATCACGAAAAATGTATCAGCTATTGAAGTAGAGGTACCAGAAGAACTGATTGGAAAAACATTACTAGAACTTGATTTCTCTAGAAAATACGAGTTAAATGTTTCTCTCATCTTGCGAAAGGAAGCCCCCATCTTAAGTCGCTATGCCGAAGTGGCTTTCCAAAAAGGGGATGTCATTTTGATGGTAGGGGAAAATAAAAAAATAGAGCGCTTTAAACATAAGTTTTCTATCTAATAACAAGGGTAACCATAAGCACATAAATACCAAAAAATCCGCATACTATTGCGGATTTTTTTATGAAAATGCAAAAAAATAAAAAAATATTTGTATCCGTTTTCATTCCTTTATTACCAGTACTAAGGCCTTATATCCATTCCAAAAACAGGTGTCATAAAAGATGACAAGAATAAAATTTCTTGTTTATAATAAGTTTATTGAAATATTTTTAATATTTGGTATTAAGTTATTAGAAGAAAAAGAAAGGTTGATCGGACATGACAATTGATACGGCACATTCACCTCAACAAAGTCACCACGTTGCCCTAAGGCGTGACATTAACATGCTGGGAAGCCTACTCGGTGACGTTTTAGTGCAGCATGGCGGCAAAGAACTTCTGGATATGGTGGAATCCATTCGAGAGAAAACAAAATCTCTCCGGAATGTTGCTGATTTAGAAACTTCTCAACAATTAAAAGAAACGATCCAAACGCTCCAACCTCCTATGAGAAAACAAGTTATTCGAGCATTTGCCCTTTATTTTCATCTTGTCAATATTGCGGAACAAAATCACAGAATTCGCAGACGTCGAGATTATCAAATGTTAGAAGAAGAGCAGTCGCAACCTGGTTCAATTCCTCATGCTATTGCCTTACTTAAAAAGAATAATGTTCCTGGAGAATTGATTGAAGATACGCTATCTTCCATTTCATTGGAATTAATCCTTACAGCACATCCAACTGAAGCGACAAGACGATCTGTGCTAGAAATTCATAAAAGAATTGCAACATCACTTAAACAGCTAGACAACCCTTTACTTACAAAACGAGAGCAAAAGGCATTAAAGGCTGATTTATTGAATGAAATCACAACACTATGGCAAACGGACGAGTTACGTCATAAGAAGCCTTCTGTTATGGATGAAGTGAATATGGGGCTGTTTTATTTTGAGGAAACGTTATTTGAAGTGCTTCCTCAAATTCATCAGGAGCTTGAAGAGTGTTTGCGTGATCATTATCCTGATGCTAAATGGGAAGTACCTAACATTTTGAAATTTGGTTCATGGATTGGTGGGGATCGAGACGGAAATCCATTCGTTACCCCTGAAATGACTTGGAATACGCTCGAAAGACAACGGGATGTAGTCATTTCAAAATACAAAGACTCAGTGAAAAATTTAATGCGGCAGCTAAGCCAGTCGACGAACCGCATCGCCATTTGTCCAGAATTGACAAAATCAATTGAAGAAGATCAAAACCGCCTTCCTGATACGAAAGAGTGGGGCGTTCCACATGAAGCCTATCGAGTAAAGCTTGCTTATGTATTAGAAAAACTTCAGCGCGTTAATCGTGAGAACGGATACAAAAACTCAGAAGAATTTATAACGGATCTGAAGTTAATAGGAAATAGCTTGAAACAGCACTTTCCTGAAGGGTCCCACTTCACAGAGTTGAATAAGCTTATTCGTCAGGCATCTCTTTTTGGTTTTCATCTCGCTACTTTAGATGTTCGAAACCATAGCGGTGAACATGAGGGGGCTATCGCAGAAATTTTAAGTCGTGTAAATCTGGCTGAGAACTACGCCGAATTAGATGAGGAAGAAAAGGTTCAGTTACTCAATCGTCTTCTTGAAGACCCACGGCCAGTTCTTTCTACCTATGAGGATTATTCGGAGAAAACACAAAAATTACTGGATATCTTTACAATGATTAAAAAAGCTCACGAAGAGTTTGGCCCTCAATCAATTTCTGTATACTTAATTAGTATGACCGAATCAGCTAGTGATCTTCTTGAGGTACTCGTTCTTGCTAAGGAAGCGAATATTTATCGTCTACATGCAGACGGTAGCGTTGAAAGTGATTTAAATATTGCTCCTCTACTTGAAACGATCGATGATCTTAAAGCAGGTCCTGCCATTATGGAGAAGCTATTTGATCTTCCAGTCTACAAACATCATCTAGAAAAGCATGATCAACGTCAGGAAATTATGCTGGGATATTCCGATGGAAGTAAGGATGGGGGAACATTAACAGCTAACTGGAAGCTATATCATGCTCAACAAGAAATTAGTCGGATCGCTTCTGACCGTAACCTTCGACTTAAATTCTTTCATGGTCGCGGTGGAGCGCTTGGACGTGGTGGCGGTCCACTACGAAGAAGTCTATTGTCGCAACCTCCAGAAACGTATACAGCTGGTGTAAAGATTACGGAGCAAGGAGAGGTTCTATCTTCTCGTTATTTGCTTTACGATATTGCTTATCGAAGTCTAGAACAAGCGACGACAACCTTGTTATCATCTGCCGTATCAGGGATCGAAAAAGATGTTAGACAAGAGAAGTGGCATGAAATTATGGAAGAAATTTCGGCTGTATCCCTTCAATCTTATCAATCCCTCGTATTTGAGGATGATGGGTTCCTTTCTTACTTTAAACAGGGAACGCCATTACCAGAACTTGGCGCATTGAACATTGGTTCCCGTCCAATGAGCAGAAAAGGTACAGACCACTTCGATGACTTACGGGCAATCCCATGGGTATTCGCTTGGACTCAAAGTCGCCAGTTGATGCCAGCATGGTATGCGTCAGGTACCGGACTTACCGATTTCGCTGCAACAGAAGAAGGATTAAGCAGTCTAAAAGAAATGTATGCGAATTGGCCGTTCTTTGCATCTCTTATCGATAACTTGCAAATGGGATTAATGAAAGCAGACCTCGCTACAGCAGAAAAATATATGTTCTTAATTGATGATGAACAGCTAGCGAACCGCATCTTCGGAAAAATCGTCGATGAATACCATCGTACAAAAGATGTCATTTTAACGATAACCGGACAGGAAGAATTACTTGATGGTACGCCAAACATTAAAGATTCGATCCGTTTACGAAATCCGTATGTTGATCCACTAAGTTCTCTCCAAGTGGAACTTATCTCAACGTATCGATCCAACGGTAGTGAGGACGACGAGCTTCTGAAAGAAATTCTCCTCACGATCAATGGAATTGCGGCTGGCCTACGAAATACAGGCTGATCGTACAGTCCTCCTCATTTTTATGAGGGGGATTTTTTACATGTTAAATGCTCTCGGTATTCTCGATTTTTACCACAAATACTTTGCCCTCTAATAGAAAAACTAAGACGGTAACAAAAGAATCAAAGGAGGGCAACGTATGTACAAAAAGTTAATGCCGTTATTATTGCCGGGTTTATTGCTTCTTGGAGCATGTAATGCGAATAATAACGATGAAGCGTTAAATATTAATAAAACTAGTTCACCTACAGAGGGTATTCAGCGAATAAACAGTGGTCAGCTAACGATCGATCCTAATTCATATAGCACTGAAACACCGAGTGTTAAATTCCCTCATGGTGAAATGGTTCAGGATGGTCAGTTCGAATTCAATGAAGCACTACCTAATGTTGATCCAAGAGAATATTTACCTGAAGGATTCCCAGAGCAATACGGAATCGGTGGCAAGGAAGAACAACAGCGTCAACAAAAAATGAGACCTGATCAAAATACAGGTCAATCAGAGTCAAATCAAAAAGCCGCACCGAATCAAGAGAAGTCTCCAACCTCCGAACCATCAGGGGAAATCACGAAAGAAGTCCAGCAAGTGATCGATTTAACAAACAAAGAACGAAAAAAGCAAGGGCTTTCTGCACTAAAAGCAATGCCATCATTAAGCGATGTTGCACAGGAAAAATCACGCGACATGCAACAAAAAAATTACTTTTCTCACACAAGCCCTACGTACGGATCTCCTTTTGATATGATGAGGGACTTCGGCGTAGATTTTAATACAGCTGGAGAAAACATCGCACAAGGTCAACAATCACCAGAAGCGGTGGTTGATGCCTGGATGAAAAGTGAAGGTCACCGCAAAAACATCATGAACAGCAGTTTTACTCACATTGGGGTGGGGCTTGCTCAGGATGGTCATTATTGGACACAGATGTTTATTGGAAAATAGTACAGCAGGTGAAAGGGTCATGTACGTGACTCTTTCGCTTTTTTATTGAAAAAATTTCAAGAATCTACATGATGAAGAAGGAGGTCTCTTTACTCTGTCGAATCAAGATACTAACCGGTTAGTAAGTAATCGTCTAATTATGATAAACTCACAAGGAGAGATGACCGATGGATTTAAGATTAACTGACGAACAAGTGATGGTTCAAAAAACGATTCGAAAATTTGTAGAAAATGAGTTAATCCCTTTAGAAAATGATGTACTTCGAAATGAACGTGCAGGAAAGCCTGGCGTATCCGCCGAAAAGATGGAG
The DNA here is from genome assembly GCF_030547345.1 of Anaerobacillus sp. 1_MG-2023. Classification (NCBI taxonomy): domain Bacteria; kingdom Bacillati; phylum Bacillota; class Bacilli; order Caryophanales; family Bacillaceae; genus Anaerobacillus; species Anaerobacillus sp. 1_MG-2023. The sequence goes on from NZ_JAUORD010000007.1 coordinate 22,522, forward strand.
GAGCTTCAGCAAAAAGCGAAAAAAGCAGGATTCTGGGGAATTAATACACCAGAGGAATATGGTGGCGCAGACCTTGGTCAAATGATGCTTGCCATTGTGATGATGGAAGTTTCTAAAACATTTGTCCCGTTCCGTTTTGGTGGATCAGCAGACAATATCTTGTATTACGCCAATGAAGAGCAGAAGGAAAAGTACCTTCTGCCAACCATTAATGGTGAAAAAAAATCATGTTTCGCTATGACAGAACCCGGCGCGGGATCAGACACGCGCAACATTAAAATGACTGCAGTACGGGATGGGGATGATTGGGTTCTTAACGGCGAGAAAACGTTTATCACTGGCGGAAATGAAGCAGATTTTGTGATGGTGATTGCCATTACAGATAAAGAAAAACACGCAGCTACAGGTAGAGATGGTGTCACGTGTTTTATTGCGGACCGAGAGATGGGATGGAAATCTGAATACATTCACACAATGGGAGAATGGGGACCTGCTGGCCTAGTCTTTGACAATGTACGTGTGCCACACGAAAATATCCTTGGTGAAGTAGATGGAGGCTACAATCTCGGACTTGAGTGGATCGGATTTGCTCGCTGGATTGTTGGTGCGACAGCGGTAGGAGCAGGCGAAAGATTGTTAAAAATGGCGATTGACTATGCAAATGAAAGAGAAACATTTGGAAAGCCTATCGCAGAACGTCAAGCGATTCAATGGCAAATTGCCGATTCAGCTGTTGAAATTGAGGCCGCTAAATGGCTGGTGCTTAACGCAGCGTATACACTTGATGAAGGGAGAGATAATCGTCAACTTGCATCGATGGCGAAATTATATGGATCTAACATGGGGAATCGCGTTGTAGACCGCGTTCTACAAATTCATGGTGGTATGGGCTATACGAAAGAGCTACCAATTGAACGCTGGTACCGAGAAGCTCGCCTTTGGAGAATCTATGACGGAACGGATGAAATTCAACGCTTAATCATTGCTAGAAACCTGCTGAAAGGGCATGTGAAAGTAGGACAATACGCTTAGGAGGGTATTTATGTTTGAATCGCTCATTGGGACCCGGTCCAATCCTATAAAAAACATTGTTGAGCGCGGTTCGTTGAAAGCGTTCTCAAAAGCAATTGGAGATGAATCGCCTATTTATATCGATGAAGAAGTAGGAAAGCGCTCGAGATATGGAGCAAACATTGCGCCACCTACATATCCACGAATATTTGACTATGGAGAAATAAACGGATTTGATTTACCAAATGTGGGATTGATTCACGGAAAACAATCGTTTCATTATGAGCGGCCACTTCTAGTTGGAGAAACGGTGATGTGTTCAACATCACTTGAAAATTATTATGAGCGAAAAGGAAAAAGCGGCTTGCTTGGTTTTCTTATATTAAAACGATACGGAGAAGAGCCAAATGGAAAACTCATTTTCACAGAAGAGCAAGTGGTTATTATTACTGAAGCAGTGAGAAAGGGGATGAAATCATGAAGATGGCTAATGACTTTGAAGTGGGGACACAGCTAGAAATCACTCTCGCTCCTGTTTCAAGGTTAGATCTTATTAAATATGCAGGGGCATCCGGAGATTTCAACCCAATTCATACGATTGACGACGAGGCTGCAAAAGCAGGGCTTCCGGGTATCATTGCTCACGGAATGTGGACGATGGGAAACTTATCAAAGCTATTTACTCCCTATTTTGAAGAAGGGTTCCTAGAAGATTATTCTGTTGCTTTTAAAGGAATGGTTTTCTTAAACGATGAAATTACTCTTCAATCATCACTCGTTTCCATCCAAAATGATCGGTATTATTTTGATGTACTCGCTTTTAATCAAAATGAAGAAACAGTTGTGAAGGGATCAGCCACACTTAAAAGATACCAATAAAACTAAACAAACAACTCTCCATTCGAAACGAACCATTTACGGGTTCGTTTTCTTTTTGCAATAAAATCGATAATTCGATTAATTCTGAAACTTTATTTGTTCCAAATCGTAGAAATTAAGGAAGGCAGTTACATAACAACCTTTACAATTTTTCGAAAGGATGATGCAAGCATGATGGAGTTTATCGGATTAATCATCTCCGGTATCATTTTGTTTATATTATTAGTGGTTGGTGGGATTGGCTTTTTTATTTTCAAAAGAAGATACAAAACCGCTAGCTCAAACCAGGCCCTGATTATTACAGGACCAAAACTAGGTGATGCTGAAAAAGACAATCGAATCTTCGTAGATGACAACGGCCGCAGTATGAAAATTGTACGAGGTGGCGGGATACGATTAAAGCTATTCCAAACAAGTACACCGATTGATCTAACATCATTTCAATTAGAAATTGCTTCACCAAAAGCCTATACTTCAGAAGGTGTTCCTATTAGAGCGACAAGTGTCGCAGAGATTAGTATTGGAAGTAAACTTGAAATTGTCGCGAACTATGCAGAAAAATTTCTAGGTAAGCCTCAAAAAGAAAAAGAACGTGAATTAAAAGAAGTTCTTGAAGGACACCTTCGGGCCATCATTTCTTCTCTTACAGTCGACGAAATTTACAAAGACTTCAATTCAGTGAACAAAAAAGTGAAAAACATTGCTGAAGAAGATCTTAAAAATCTTGGTTTTGAAATTACGTCGTTTGCTTTAAAAGAATTAAAAGATGACGATGAAGAGAATGGATATCTAGAAGCGCTTGGGCGTCCAAGAATTGCGGAAGCACGAAAAGACGCTGATATTGCGGAAGCAAATGCAAGACGTGAAACCCGTATGCACAAAGCCAAAACAGATCAAGAAGCAGAAGAAGATGAGATTAGACGACAAATTGAGATTGCACGCTCTCAAAAAGACAAAGATGTGAAAGAAGCCGAGTACAAAGCTGAAATTGAACAGGGGCGCGCACGTTCTGAACAGTCTTACAACCTAGAACAGGCGAGATTAAATCAGAAAGTAAAAGAAGAAGAGATGCAAGTTCAGTACATTGAACGTCAACGTCAAGTGGAATTGGAACAAGAGGAACAGAAGCGTCGAAAAACTCAGGCTGATTCAAATGCATACGATATTCGTGCAAATGCCGAAGCAGAAGCAGAGCGCGATCGTATTGATGGACAAACAAAAGCTGATATTGAAAAGCAAAAAGGACTAGCTGAAGCGGAAGTTATTAGAGAACGTGGCCGAGCGGAAGCAGAAGCAAAAGAATTAATGGCTCAAGCAATGGAAAATTACGGTGATGCTGCGATTATTGAAATGCTTGTTGAGATGTTGCCGAAGTATGCACACGAAATTGCTCAGCCGCTATCTCAGATTTCAGAAATGAAAGTGATTGATCTAGGAGGTAGTAATAGTAGTGGTTCAACCAAAATAACCGATAACGTCACAAAAACAATGACAGGTCTTCAAGCAAGTCTGAAGGAATCAACGGGAATGGATTTGAAAGCTATGTTAGAAAGCTTTGTTTCTAGAGGGCAATACGACTCTTTCTCCGCTAATGATCAAGTTAATGATCAAGACTCTAAAGATGAGAAAGATGAGGATCCTAGCACATATGATAGCCAATATGAAGTCGCCACCGCTTATGAAGAAGAGAATGAAGAAGAAGCACAAGAAAATATTGAACAAGTGGAAGAAGAAAACAAGTAACACTGTTAAAGTCTGACAAAAGTCAGGCTTTTCTTTTTGACTTATCGCTATAAGAATTGACGTTATGAAAACAGTAATGATAAAGTAATGAGAGTATTATCAGAAAAGTGTTAATTTTACATAAGAGTGGAGGAAACCTATATGAAAATCGTATCTTTGCTTTCAACATTTCTAGACGATGATCAAATTAGTGTTAATGCAACGATTCTCGAACAACATAGCAAAGATGAATCTTATCATACGCCACACGATCCGGACGTTGTAGTTTTCCCAAGAACAACCGAGCAAGTAAGTAAAATTATGAAAGCGGCCAATGAGCATAGGATTCCCATCGTGCCATTTGGCTTGGGATCTAGTCTTGAAGGGCATGTGATTCCATATCATGGCGGTATTTCAATTGATTTTCAATTGATGAACCAAGTTCTCGAAGTTCGACCAGAAGATTTTCTAGTACGCGTCCAACCAGGTGTCACACGTTCACAATTAAATAAAGAATTGAAAAAACACGGTCTCTTTTTCACAGTCGATCCAGGTGCGGATGCAACGTTAGGTGGCATGGCCTCAACAAATGCAAGCGGAACCACTTCAGTACGGTATGGAGTAATGCGTGATCAGGTTCGAGACATGGAAGTTGTTCTTGCCGATGGACGTGTCATCCATACCGGTAGCATGACTGCAAAGTCTTCATCAGGTTACCATTTAAATGGCCTTTTTGTAGGCTCAGAAGGGACACTTGGGACATTTACAGAATTAACACTCAACGTAAACGGCATACCGGAAGCTACGCTTGCAGGGCGAATCGTTTTTCCAACTGTAGAGCGAGCTGTAGCCACCGTTACTAATATTCTTCACGCAGCCATTCCGGTCGCTAGAATCGAACTAGTAGACGCACGCTCAGTACAACAGGTGAACAAAACAAATGAAACCAACTATATCGAAAAACCAACGTTATTTGTTGAATTTCATGGTAATGAAGCGGGGTTAAATCAAGATGTTACCTTTGCCAAAAGCATTGCAGAAGACAATGATTGCGAAGAATTTATATTTGAGCACGATACGAAGAAAAGAGCGCTTCTTTGGGAAGCGCGACATAATCTTGCTTACTCCTTTAGTCATGGTTCTCCAGGGAAAAAGATGATGGTAACAGATGTATGTGTTCCCATTTCGGAGTTAACTGGCGCTATTCTCGATGCACGAAAAGCCATCGAGAAATTTGATCTAGACGGAGCTCTATTGGGGCATGTAGGGGATGGGAATTATCATGCTATTGTGATGATTAATCCCGATGACCCCATTGAACTTGAAAAGGCAAACAAGCTAAACCAACACCTAGTGCACTACGCTCTAGATCGTGGCGGAACTTGCACTGGTGAGCATGGGGTAGGTACTGGCAAAGCCCAGTATCAGCAAAAAGAACATGGAGGTTCTCTCGAAGTCATGCTGGCATTGAAGAAAACGCTTGACCCTAATGGGATCCTAAATCCGGGGAAAATTTTCGTGACTGATCAAGTTTCATTCTAGATATGAAAGACCGTTCAAAAAACAGAACGGTCTTTTTAATTTGAATCCTAAAAGGAACTAGTTGTCTTCTTCGAGAAGTAAGTGTAGTACAAACTGTAAGCGATTTCATTTATATGTCTATTAGGAGGAAGAGAAATGACCATGACGAAAATGGCTGTTGTTGGGGCAGGTACAATGGGAAAAGGGATTGCTTTCTCAGCTGCAGCTGCAGGGCTTTCAGTGAAAATGCATGATGTTAGTAACGAGGCTTTGAAGCAAGCACAGATCTATGTAAAAGACCAATTTGAACGTTTGGTCAAGAAAGAGAAAATAACAAGAGAGCAAGCAACAAAAAGATTCGAAGGAATACAATTCACAAACGAATTGAAAGAAGCCGTCTACGATTGTGATCTTGTGATTGAAGCAGTCCTTGAGGTAATGGAATTAAAAACAAGCATCTTTAAACAACTTGATGAGTTTGCTCCAGCTCACGCTATTCTTGCAACAAACACTTCGACAATGAGTCCAACCGAAATTGCCGCACAAACCATGCGCCCTGATCAATGTCTTGCTCTTCATTTTTTTAATCCGGTACCAAAGATGAAACTCATTGAAGTCATTTGTGGGCTCGAAACATCTGAAGATACCATTGATAAAGCGATGCGGTTTGGAGAAAGCATTGGAAAAGAATGCGTAAGAATCAATGAGTTTCCAGGCTTTGCAGTTAGTCGTATGAATTGTCTAATTGGCAACGAAGCGATGAATATGGTGATGGAAGGTGTAGCTACACCCGAAGACATTGATAAAGCCATGAAACTTGGTCTAAATCATCCAATGGGTCCACTTGAACTAGCTGATCTTGTTGGTCTTGATACTCGACTACGCAATATGGAGTACTTATACAAAACGCTAGGTGAAAAATATCGCCCCTGTCCCATTTTAACAAAGTATGTGAAGGCAGGAAGACTTGGACGAAAAAGCGGAAGAGGCTTTTATACATATTAATAGAAAGAAGGGTTAAGATTGGACTTTCAGCTCGATCAAGACATCGAATATTTAAAAACGACTGTCCGAAACTTTGTAGAAAACGAAGTAGAAAAAGTAGCCATGACCATTGAGCGTGAAAATCAAATACCAGAACACATTATCGAAATGTCAAAAGAATTAGGTCTATTTGGTCTTAGTATTCCAGAAGAATATGGCGGACTTGGAATTGGAATGGTTGGAAAATGCGCTCTATATGAAGAATTAGGTAAAACGCATAACGGGTTTACTACTTTAATTGGAGCACATACGGGAATTGGTTCGGTTGGAATTGTTGAACTCGGTAATACGAAACAAAAGGAATATTATTTACCCGAAATGGCACGAGGAAACATGATCGGAGCCTTTGCTCTTACTGAGCCATCTGCAGGATCAAATGCCTCTAACTTGAAAACGACAGCCGTCAAACAAGGTAATAAATATATTCTAAACGGTACGAAGCATTACATTACTAACGCAACAGAAGCGAGCGTTTTTACCGTTATGGCTGTAACAGATCCTTCACAAGGTGCGAAGGGGATTACATCCTTTATCGTTGAAAAAGATTTCCCTGGCTTTCAAGTTGGTGCAGTGGAAGAAAAAATGGGGTTAAAAGGGTCACATTCAGCTGAGCTTATCTTTGATCAATGTGAAGTACCAGAAGAAAATGTTCTTGGAACAGTAGGAGAAGGGTATGTTAATGCATTAAAAATTTTGGCAAATGGTCGCGCAGGCCTCGCTGCTCGTAATCTTGGATCTTCCCAAAAGCTACTGGACTTATGCATGTCTTACGTGGAGGAGCGCATCCAATTTGATGTGCCGATCATTGAACACCAAGCTATTGCACATATGGTTGCTGAAATGGGAGTTGAAATTGAAGCACTTCGATCTTTTACTTATCGTGTCGCATGGATGGTTGAAGAAGGAAAAAAGGTCATTAAGGAAGCCGCAATGTTAAAGCTGTATGGATCTGAAGTATACAATAGAGTCGCCGACAAAGCTCTACAAATTCACGGGGGACTCGGTTACATTTCAGACTATCCGATTGAGCGATTTTTCCGTGACGCACGGATCACACGTATTTATGAAGGTACGTCAGAAATTCAGAAAAACATCATTGCAGGTCAACTTCGTAAAGAATACAAATGAGGAGGGAATAAGGATTGGAAAACATCGTTATCGTAGAACCAGTTCGAACACCAGTAGGACGGTACGGTGGTGTCTTTAAAAATCTAAACTCTGGAAAGTTAGCTGCCTATGCTATAAGAGAAACACTAGCTCGATCAGGTCTCCCCCCGCACTTAGTAGAAGAAGTCATTTTAGGAGAAGTAAGACAAACAACTGAATCATCCAATGTAGCGAGAGTCGCTTCATTACGTGCTGGGATTCCTGAATCCTCTCCTGCATTTACAATCAATCGACTTTGCGCATCAGGTATGCAGTCTGTCGCCTCAGCAGTCCAACAAATCCAATCAAAGCAGGCCTCTATTCTGATCGCAGGAGGAACAGAGAGTTTAAGTCAGGCTCCCATTTATTTAAGAAATAGCCGTTTCGGAGAAGACAAAACGCAATTAGTCGATTCTAATTCAGAAGCTGGACAACAGCCTGTTGAACAATATGGTTCTCATCTTGGCATGGGTATTACAGCAGAAAACGTAGCCGAACGCTACAAGATATCACGTGATGAGCAAGATGCTTTTGCAGCAGAAAGTCAGCGCCGAGCAGCAGAAGCAATTGAAAATGGTAAATTTAGAGATGAAATTGTTCCGGTCGAAATTCAAAATCGTCGTCAAATGAATCTTGTCGATCAAGATGAACATCCTCGTCCAGGGACAACAATTGAGAAACTTGGCAAATTAAAACCAGTATTTAAAGAGAATGGAACGGTGACAGCTGGCAATTCTTGCGGGAGGAATGATGGAGCTGTTGCCATGCTTGTGATGACTGAAATAAAAGCAAAAGAATTAGAGCTTCAGCCCATTGCTAGAATCGTTGATTGGGCGACTTCAGGCGTTTCTCCTGAGATAATGGGAATCGGACCAATTCCAGCCGTTCGGAAGCTTCTAGAACGAACAGGGAAAACGCTCGAGGAAATTGGTTTAATAGAACTCAATGAAGCCTTTGCTGCTCAGGCACTCGCTGTTATTCGAGAACTTGAATTAGACATGAGCAAGGTGAACGTAAATGGAGGCGCCATAGCGTTAGGTCATCCGCTCGGTGCTACAGGTGCTCGCATTCTGACCTCTTTGATATATGAAATGAAAAAGAGAAACGAACGCTTTGGAATCGCAACATTATGTGTTGGCGGTGGACAGGGCATGGCCATGATGGTAGAAAGTATGAACGGATAGACTCTTAGGGGAGGCGGCATCTGCCGTCTTTTTTGATGCGTTGTTTGCACTTGGGTTCTATAATAAAAAAATAGAATCAGGGAAGGGGAATGACATGCATATCAGGCCTTTTAAAGAAAACGATTTAATAGAAATGATTGATCTTTTTTATGACACTGTTCATTCTATTAACCGGAGAGACTATACAAACATACAGGTAAATGCCTGGGCTAATAAACCTGAACTTAATAGGCGTCATGCATCATGGGGAGAGGAATTCGAACGAAACTTCACTTATGTTGCTATCTTAGACAAACAGATCGTGGGATTTTGCGATTTAACACCTTCAGGACGGCTTGACCGTTTATATGTTCATAAAGACTATCAGAGAAAAGGAATTGCTTCCGAGCTCTTAGAAGAAGTGCAACAGACCGCACGTTTGCACAATATGGAACAGCTTCATACGGAAGCAAGCACAACAGCAGTTCCATTTTTTAGAGAGCAAGGATTTTCACTAGTAAAAAGTCAGCTAGTTCAAAAAAACGGTATCCAACTTAAAAATCTTCTCATGGCGAAGGAGCTATAGGCAATGGTGATGTTAAAAACTAGTTCGTATAGTTTTTAAATGTAACTAATATGTTAGTGAAAAAAGGATGATGGTGATGGCTCGAGAATTCATTACGCCTCAATATCCTAACGAGATGCTTAATATTATTAAGAATGGATTGAAAAAATCGTCTTCACCAACGAACGTTATTGTTGTGGGAGCTGGCGTTGCAGGACTAGTATCAGCATCCTTGTTAAAAAAGGCCGGTCATCGAGTTACCATCCTAGAAGGAAACGATCGTGTTGGCGGGAGGGTATACACTCTTAGAAAACCTTTTACAGATGATAATTATCTTGATGTTGGCGCTATGCGTATTCCTACAACTCACAAATTAACGTATGAATATATCAGAAGATTTCAACTTAAAATGAATCGCTTCGTGAATTCCTCTCCAAGAGATATCATTTATGCTAATGGAGTTAGAACTACAAGAGAAAAATACGAAGCAGACCCTGATATCCTTCAATTTCCCGTTGAACCTCACGAAAAAGGAAAAACCGCTACGGAATTATTTTTATCAGCAGTTAATCCATTTTTACTGCTTTATAAAGAAGGTGACGCTCAACAAAAGAAATTCATTCGTAAAAAATTTGATCAGTATTCAATGGAGAATTTTCTTCGCTTCAATCCCATTGGTCCTTCGCTATCTCCAAATGCTGTTCGAATGGTTAAAGTACTTTTAGGCATTGAAGGATTTTCGGAACTATCCTTTATCGACATTCTAACCGATATCGTAAATACTGTTTTTAATACTGACATGGAATTTAACGAAATTACTGGCGGAAATGATCAATTGCCTCGGTCTTTTCTACCTGAGCTAGAAGAGAATCTCTTGTTAAATCAAAAAGTACACCGCCTTATTCAAAGACCACAAAGCGTTCAAATTCAGACAAGGAATCAACAAACAGGAATTATTGAAAAGTTTAACAGCGATTATGTTCTTATGACTGTGCCTTTTTCAGTGTTTCAATTTATAGAAGTTTATCCGTACCGTTCTTTTTCATTTGATAAATGGAAAGCGATCCGTGAGTTGCATTATGTAGCTTCTATTAAAATTGGGATTGAATTTAAAGACCGATTTTGGGAAAAAGAAGGGTTGAATGGTGCAAATACCATTTCGGATTTTCCTAATCGCTATACGTATACACCTAGTCGCACAGGTAATGAGCCAGGAGCTGGAGTCTTACTAGCAAGTTATAGCTGGGAAGATAACGCGATGTTATGGAATAGCTTAAATGATGATCAAAAAATCACACAATCCCTTGAAGATCTTGCAAAAATACATGGACCTAAAGTATTTGATGAGTACTTGACGAGCGCATCATTTAGCTGGAGTCAAAATCAATTCTCAGGAGGTTGCTTTACACTATTTAAACCGAATCAAATTATCGAATTTGAAAGCATCGTAAAAAAACCTGAAGGAAGAGTTCACTTTGCAGGTGAGCACACATCAGATTTCCACGGGTGGATAGAAGGAGCAGTTGAATCTGGTGTTAGAGCGGCATTTGAGATTAATGAGCGCACGTTATAAATCCTTTTAATCTCATTTAACAGTTCACTCAATGTTCATAAAACTCTTTTGTGAAACCAATGGCTGCAATGGCTGCCCCTGCAGTTTGACCATAACTTCCAATGGCAAGAATCTGTTGTCCCATTTTCTTATTTCCATTCTTCACATACAGAAGCCCAATAGCTTCAATAGCAACGGCAAACGATTGAATCGTTTGCCCGGTTGTGATGAGCTCTGCATAGAAGGCTTCACTTATACTCGAGCTTTTTGCTTCGAAAGCAGCTCCAGCTGATTGAATAATATCTCCCATAATGTCAATATTCAGCGCTTCTTCATTAGTCCCCATTACAATTCCTGATCCACCAAGAACATTTGCAATATTACCAGCAGACTGTAACCATGCTCCGAGCGTTCCAAACGTTTCATTCTCATTAGAAGTCAAGCTGCTTCTTCCGATAGCTTGAAGAGAGTTCCCCGTTGCTTCGACGCTATTACCAATTACATAAAGGTCTCCTCCGATATTCTCCATAAGTGAGTCAGCTTCATTTGCTGCAACAATTGTATTCCCAATAGAGGCAATAGCTGCACCTATCGTCTGGATCCACGCTCCCGAAAGAATGAGGAATTCTCCGTACACCTCCAATACTAAACACGCTCCTTTTCATACTTTTATCCTATTCGTTTGATTTGCATTGTGACCAAAGTTGATAGTCTAATTTAGATCACCAAAGAAGGAGGGACTCCCACAATTCACTTTCCATTATTAGGGATTAAAACTAACCGATCTACCTAGAAAAACCGACTTTATCTGTAAGTGATAATAGTTCTCAAGTATCATTGACTATGATAATCATTCTCACTTATCATGAATAGTGCAAGATAATGAAAATCATTATCAATTAGTAAAGGAGTTCTCAACATGATGATTAAAGAATTCACTACAAATCAAACACTACTCGACCAACAAATGAAAAGAGAGTCCAATGCAAGATCTTATCCAAGAAGAATACCTATTGCAATCAATGAGGCAGAAGGGATTTTTGTTACTGACATGGAAGGAAAGCGATATTATGATTGCTTAGCTGGTGCTGGTACTTTAGCTCTTGGCCATAACCATCCCGTTACTATAGAAGCCATGCAGAAAGTCCTTCATGATAAAAGGCCTTTACATACGTTAGATATTACAACACCAATAAAAGAAGAGTTCGTGAATGAAATATTTTCAAATTTACCCGGAGATTTTGCAGAGCGGGCCAAAGTACAATTTTGTGGACCAACAGGAGGCGACGCGATAGAAGCCGCCTTAAAATTAGTGAAAACTGCGACAGGAAGAAGTAGTATCCTTACGTTTCAAGGAGGATACCACGGTTCAACACATGGAACAATGGCGATTAGTGGTAATCTCGGTCCCAAAAAAAACGTCCAAGGTTTAATGCCAGATACTCATTTCATGCCATACCCGTATTCGTATCGTTGTCCATTTGGTATGAAGGAAAGCGAAGGACACAAAATTTCTAGTACTTATATTGAAAATCTATTAGATGATCCGGAGAGCGGCATTTTACCCCCGGCCGCTATGATTCTAGAAGTTGTTCAAGGCGAAGGTGGTTCCGTACCTGCACCTATCGAATGGCTACAGGAAATGAGAAGAATAACAAGCGAGCGAGGTATTCCCCTTATTATTGATGAAATCCAAACGGGAATAGGACGAACAGGAAAAATGTTCGCATTCGAACATGCAGGGATCATACCAGATGTCATTGTCCTTTCTAAAGCAATTGGCGGCAGTCTTCCACTTTCGGTTGTTATTTACGATCGTGAACTCGATAAGTGGGAGCCTGGTGCTCACATTGGTACATTCAGAGGAAATCAAATGGCAATGGCAGCCGGAACTGCCTTATTGAAATTTATTAAAGAACAGAGACTTGATGTTCATGCAGCAACGATGGGGGAAAAAATGCTTTCTGCCTTACAAAAGCTCCAGATGAATTTCCGAGAAATCGGAGACGTAAGGGGGAGAGGGCTAATGATCGGTGTTGAAATAGTTGATCCTACACAGCCCCAGTCTTCATCAGGAAGCTATCCTTCTCAACCTGCGTTAGCTAGCAGAATTCAGAGAGAATGCTTTGACAGAGGATTGATATTAGAAGTTGGAGGTCGTAACGGAAGTGTAGTAAGGTTCCTCCCGCCACTGATAATAACGAATGAACAAGTTTTAGAAGTACTCAGCATTTTTGAGGAAGCAGTTAACGCTGCTGTTAAAAGTTTATGATAAATGCAGTTGAAAAGAATCCTCCTGATATTTCAAAAGAGAAAATGTATGATTCCCTTTTTCTTCACAACAGTGAGAAAGGACAAGAAGCTTTCCGGGAACAAATGCACGAAATGACGAACATAATTTGCGAGACTTTTCGTAAAGAAAATGCTCCATTCACCGGAAAGGAGCCACAAACGATTGAAAAGGAAGTTGATAAACTTTTCGATTTTCACAGCGCAAATCAGGATTTTACTGCATTACTAAACGAGCTTAAGGCTCCTCTATTCAAAAATAACCTGCAAATTTCTCATGAAAAAAGCCTGGCTCATTTGCAATGCCCACCGCTTATACCTGCCATAGCTGCTGAACTCGCAATAAGTGTGTTCAATCAATCACTTGATTCATGGGATCAAAGTCCTTCTGCTACGTACCTTGAAGAGGGAATGATTAAGTGGCTCGCAGGTCAATTCGGTTATTCATCAAATGCTGACGGCACATTTACAAGTGGAGGGACACAATCGAACTACACTGGTCTTCTTCTAGCTAGAGATGCATGTTGTTTAAGCTTATGGGGGCAAAATGTTCAGAAAGATGGATTACCAGAAGAGTTTCATAAATTAAGGATTCTTTGCTCAGAGGAGGCTCATTTTACTGTTCAGAAATCAGCTGTACAGCTTGGATTGGGAGGAAAAGCAGTAATAAAAGTTAAAACAGACAAACATCACAGAATGTCGGTATCGCATTTACAGGACCAATTAGCTGAATTAAAAGCTCAACACCTTGTTCCTTTTGCTCTAGTTGGGACTTGTGGCACCACTGATTTCGGAAGCATAGATCCGATAGATGAACTAGCCGCAATCGCTCATGAGGAAGATTTATGGTTCCATGTGGATGCAGCTTTTGGAGGTGCACTTATTCTTTCCGAATCTCATAAGTCAAAGTTAAAAGGGATTTGTTATGCCGATTCGCTCACAGTCGATTTTCATAAGCTTTTTTATCAGCCCATTTCATGTGGGGCTTTCCTAGTGAAGAACAAAGAATCGTTCCGATTTTTAAATCACCATGCTGATTATTTAAATCCACTCGAGGATGTAGAAGAGGGGATACCCAACCTGGTGAACAAATCGATTTTAACTTCTAGAAGACTTGACGCCTTTAAGCTCTTTCTTTCATTAAAAACAATAGGTACAAACCTGTTTGGAGAAATGATTGATCATACTTTTATCCTTGCTCAAGCAACTGCGGAATACCTTTCGAGTCAGGAAGATATTAAAGTTGAAAACCTTTCTCCAGAACTCAACACTGTTATCTTTCGTTATGAACCTCAAGATTTCAGTACCGATCGATGCAAATTAAATCGAAAAATACAGCAAGAATTGTTGTATGAGGGCAGAGCGGCCATAGCCAAGACTTCTGTTAATGGCCAAACCTTCTTGAAGTTCACCATACTAAACCCTAGAACAAAAATGAAGCACATCCAAGAGATCGTGGATGACATTCGTACACTCGGAAGGAAATGGAGGGAACATACGTGATCAGTGCTAAAAAAGTCGCAGAACAGGCGACTATGCAAAGCTTTCTGAATTGTTATTTACGTGAAACAGGAAACTACTCAGAAATACAAAAACCTGAAGATTTATCTACAACCTTATCTCAGAAATTCATTTCCTGCCTACTAATAAATCAGGGAATAGAGATGATCATCCCCGTTTCTTATTGGTCCTTAACAGAGAGGCATATTTATCAGTTCCCATTATATTACCGGTCATTAAATGGTACTTTTCATACTCTTGACTATGTGACATTAACAACACTGATTGTAAAGGAACTACTAATTGACCAAAACCGAAAGGATGCAGAAGATGAATTGGTTCTGCGAGTGATGTTGAGTTGTCAAAGCATGACAACGTACATTGGAAAGCGATTCGAAGACAGAGGAAAATTAACCGATGAAGATTTTGATTACATTGAAGCAGAACAGTCTTTACTTTTTGGTCACTTAATGCATCCAACGCCGAAAAGCAAACAAGGGTTAACACAAGAGGAAGATGAATTGTTTTCTCCAGAACTAAAAGGTGAATTTCAGCTTCACTATTTTAGTGTTCACCCTTCGATTATCAATGAAGATTCCAGTTTGCATCTACAAGCAAGCGAGCTTATTAAAGAAGAGTTAATAGACTGTGCAGTAGATCAAGAGTGGATTCATCAATTTAAAGAGCGTGTTCTAATACCAGTGCACCCTCTTCAAGTAAACTCTCTTCTAAAAAAAGCAGAAGTGCTTAAACACATTCAAAAAGGAACGCTTGATTATCTAGGACCAGTTGGGCGCATGTATACAGCTACATCTTCTTTTAGAACTGTGTACAGCTCTTTAACTAGATTCATGTTTAAGTTTTCAGTTCCGGTAAAAATCACAAATTCACTACGACAAAATCAACAGAAAGAGCTAGATCGTGGCGTAGAGGTTTCTAGACTCTTACAAACACAATTAGGTGAAAAATTAGCAAATAATTATCCTGACTTTAAAATTATCCAGGATCCAGCTTATCTCAATATCAACATTCCTAATCTTGAATCTGAATTCGCCGTGATGATTAGAGAGAATCCTTTCTACGAAAAGAGCGAAAATACAAGCCTCGTAGCAGCACTATGTCAGGATCATCCTTATGGTGGCAAGTCACGTATTTATTCCATCATTACTGCTATTGCTAGAAGAGAGGGACGTGCCATAGAAGAAGTCAGTGTAGAATGGTTTGATCGTTATCTGGACATATCACTTGATCCGATGCTATGGCTTCATCAACATTATGGCATTGCACTTGAAGCACACCAGCAGAATGCTGTTGTTAAGCTTAAGGAAGGGTATCCATCTACATTCTATTATCGAGACAATCAAGGATATTATTTCAGTGAGTCCAAGTCTGAAGAACTAGCAATGCTCATGCCTAATTTGAATAAGAAGAGCGATACAATCTGTTCCGATGACGTAGCAAATGAACGTTTTCGCTATTATTTCTTTTTTAACAACTTATTCGGATTAATCAACGCATTTGGTGTAAACGGATTAATTGAAGAAAAACACCTTGTGACCATACTGAGAGAACGCCTCTCTCAGTATTTAGCCATACAGCCATCACCTCTCATTAAAAGTTTACTTGAGGAGCCTGTTCTTCCTTGTAAAGCGAATCTCTTAACACGTTTCTATGATATGGATGAGCTTATTGGATCAATGGCTACACAATCAGTGTATACGATGGTCCGGAATCCGATCGCTCAGGAGGTTACAGTTAGGCATGGAAATGGAAATTGATGTATTCGATCAAAAATTACAAAAAACGATCTCTTTTGCTAAGGTGAGCTACGAACGCGATGTCGAGATGATTCACACTTGGATGAACGAAGAGCATGTGCATCCATTCTGGCAATTAAATATACCGATTAACTCATTTCGAAATCATTTACAAAAGGCACTAAAAGATACACACCAGACGCTTTATCTAGGTTTTATCAATGAGGTGCCAATGAGCTACTGGGAAGCTTATTGGGTAAAGGAAGATATCATTGAAGGATCTTATGAGAACAAGCCATATGACCAAGGCATCCATCTCTTGATCGGTCATAAAGATTATTTAGGACGAGGATATTCCCTCCACCTTCTACGTGCAATGGTTTCTATGCAATTGAAAGAGAAGCGGACAGAGAGAATCATAGCAGAACCAGATATACGTAATAAAAGAATGATTCATATATTTGAGAAGTGTGGATTCACTCCACAAAAACCAATTGATCTACCGGATAAAACAGGCTTATTAATGATTTGTGAGCGGAAGCAGTTTGAAAGGAAGTGGGGAAATGCCTGAATACGTCTACGATGCAATTGGTATCGGTATTGGACCATTTAATTTAGGTTTAGCTGCTTTAACAGATGAAATAAACGATTTGGATATTCTTCTATTTGACCGTAAAGAAGAATTTGATTGGCATCCAGGTATGCTCATTGAAGGCTCCACCTTGCAGGTGCCATTTTTCGCGGATCTTGTAAGCTTGGCTGACGTTAAAAACAAATATAGTTTTCTTAACTACCTGCAGGTTCACGGTCGTATGTATCACTTTTATTTTCTAGAAAAATTTCATATTCCGAGAAAGGAATACAATCACTACTGTAAATGGGTGAGTGATCAACTAAATTCATGCCGATTTGGATATGAAGTCACTGAAGTTTCATCATATGAAGCATCCGAGGGAGAATTCATTTATGCTGTTCACGTCCAGAATGTGAACACTCTAGAAACCTCGACGTTCTTTGCTAGGCATCTGGTCATGGGAATAGGCTCTGTACCTGCAGTACCAGAACATTTTAAACCTGCGCTTGGAGAAACCGTCTTTCATTCATCAGAATTCATGGAGAAGAAACTAACGGCTTTAGAAGGAAAATCCATTTCAGTTATTGGATCGGGCCAAAGTGCAGCTGAAATTTTTTTAGATTTGGCAAAAGAACAAAAGCAGCATGACTACCATCTTAGCTGGTATACAAGATCAAACGGTTTTTTCCCAATGGAATACTCCAAACTAGGACTTGAATATTTTTCACCGGATTACACTGAATTCTTTTACGATCTTCCGCAAGAAAAAAAAGACAAAGTGATTCAAAAGCAAGACTTACTTTACAAAGGGATTAGTGCAGAAACGATTTCAGAAATCTATGACGTATTATATGAACAATCTATTGGGAATCAACGCACCTCCTTACACTTACAGGCTATGAGTGAGGTAGATCAATTAGAGATGAAAGGGGAGGTGTGTTTTGGCAAGGGACACCACACGATTACAAATGAACCATTTGATTTCGAATCTGAAATCATTGTGCTTGGTACAGGATATAAACAGACCGTTCCAAGTTTCTTACCTGAATCTTTTTTACTTAGGGACGAGAATGGTCGCCCGACGATTACGAAAGATTACCGCTTAGTGACGAAAGATTCCAATCAAAACAATATATTCATTCAAAACGGAGAGCTACACACTCACGGAGTTGGTGCGCCCGACCTTGGTCTCGGAGCACACCGTAATGCTGTCATCATCAATCAAATCTCCAATAGAGAAGAATACCCAGTGCAGACACATAACGTCTTTCAATCTTTTGGAATCCCCAAACAACCTGCTCTTACAACAAACTAGAAGGAAAGTGGTGAACGTATGTATTCTCAAAACGAACTAGATACTGTTCTTACTAAACAAAACTGGAAACTTGTTAATATAAAACTCTTAGCAAAAATGATTTCAGAATTTATGTACGAAGATATGATCTCACCTCAACTCGTTCAAGAGAAAGATAGCTATACCATCTATGATCTTCGAGTTTCAGACAAGAAATTATACACGTTCCATGCGGTTTTACGTCAATTTGATAGCTACGATGTTGACTGGAAATCGATTCGCATTCTAGATAATGGGAAAGAGGTAGAAGGGAGTGCCGTTGGCTTCCTGCTTGATACCAAACCCTTAATAGGCATGTCATCGGAAACAACAGCGCATTTAATAAAGGAAATAAGCCAAACTCTCATTGCAGATGCTCATCTGTTAAATAAGCGAGTTTCATCAGATACATTGATTACTGAAGACTACGCTAATCTTGAAGGCTACATGACTGGACATCCCTGGATTACGTATAACAAAGGGAGAATAGGGTTCGGGTATGATGATTATCTAGCATATGCTCCTGAACACCAAAACGAAGTAACACTTTCCTGGATTGGCGTTAGTCGACAGATTAGCTCTTTTCAATCTATTGAGGAACTTACCTTCGAAAAACTAGTAAACTATGAATTAAATGAACAGGATCGTTCTAAATTCCAGAATATATTAGAAGAAAAGACTGATGATCCTAGTCAATACTTCATGATGCCTGTCCATGAGTGGCAGTGGAAAAACGTTTTGATTCAGAATTTTGCAGAGGAGATTGCTAATCAAACGATCATACCACTTGGTCAATCCAGTGACCGCTATCTCCCTCAACAATCCATTCGGACGTTTGTTAACAAATCCAATCCTAACAAACATCATGTTAAATTGCCGATGAGCATACTAAATACACTTGTATATAGAGGATTACCAGCAGAACGTACTCTTATCGCTCCGAAAATCACTGAATTCATTAAAGGCATCTATGAAAAAGACTCCTTTTTAAAAGATGAATGTAGAGTGATTTTACCAGGTGAAATTGCGAGTATTAATGTGAACCATTCCTATTATAATCAATTGGAGAATGCCCCATATCAATACAAAGAAATGCTCGGCGTTATTTTTAGAGAAAGTATCTATACTTATCTCGAGGACGGTGAACAGGCGATTACTTTAGCAGCACTTCTATACGAAGACCATGATGGGAAGCCCTATATAAAAAGCTTGACTGAGAAATCTGGAATGTCTACAGAAGAATGGATAACGCAATTTTTTGATGTCACTATGAAGCCATTGCTTCATTATTTGTACCAATATGGAACAGTTTTTTCTCCTCACGGCCAAAACACTATTCTCGTACTAAAAGATTCCAAACCATCACGCCTTGCAATTAAAGATTTCGTAGATGATGTCAATATTAGTGATCAACCATTCGAGGAACTTAATTATCTTACAGATGAGTTAAAAGATGTACTCCGGAGTGAACCACCTGAGGGACTGACCCAATTTATATTTACAGGCTTATTCATCTGTCACCTCCGTTATTTATCGAACATTTTAGCAAATGGTGAATTAATGAATGAACAGAATTTCTGGAAGAAACTAGCGGAATCAATTCTATCGTATCAAGCAAGGTTCCCACAACTAGAGAAGCGTTTTGAGCTATTTGATTTCTTTAAACCTACATTCACTAAGCTTTGCCTTAATCGAAATCGCATGGTTGATGAGGGCTATTCAGTAGGAGAAGATCGACCCCATGCATCTGAATTTGGGGAAGTTAGAAATGCACTATGTCACTATAAAAAAATCACAAAATAACAGAGAGACGGGGCCCGCCCCCGTCCTTTTTTTGGAAGTGAGAAGAGTGACATACGGATGGTGTGGAGATGATTTGAAAGGTTGAACAATTTCGTTCCAATCATTGAATGATCAAGCTATAGAGCAACTTCATCTAGAGAACGTTACATTCAAAAACAAATATGAAAGCGGTTTAAACAACGATAGAAAGGGAAATTACCATGTAATGTCAACTCGATTTAATGGAGGCGAAAGAATGAAATATCGACAGTTAGGTCAAACAGACTTGCAAGTAAGTGAAGTTAGCTTTGGAACGTGGGCAATTGGCGGAGCATGGGGGAAAACGAATGACAAAGAAGCGCTCGATTCTTTACAACATGCTATACATGCTGGCGTGAATTTCTTTGATACAGCGGATGTATATGGAGACGGACATAGTGAAGAACTTCTAGCGAAAGCAACTAAAGGGATGGAAGATAAAATTCACATCGCAACGAAATTCTGTCGTGCAGGAGACATTTTTGATTCTGCCAACTATTCAGAAGAAACTGTTCGTGCTTATTGTGAAGCAAGCTTAAGCCGCTTAGAACGAGATCAAATTGATCTTTTTCAAATTCATTGTCCACCAATCGAGATCCTTAAGGATGGTCAGGTGTTTGAAGTATTGGACAAACTGAAAGATGAAGGTAAAATACGCTATTATGGTGTAAGTGTTGAAACAGTTGAGGAAGGACTATTATGTCTTAAGTATCCTGGTGTAAGTACCCTGCAGGTTATTTTTAATATATTTAGGCAAAAGCCGTTAGAGGAACTTTTCCCAAAAGCGTATGAACAAGGCGTTGGCATTCTTACGCGCGTGCCGCTGGCCAGTGGTTTATTAACTGGGAAATTCAAGAAAAACGCTTCCTTTGAAGATGACGATCACCGAAACTTTAATCGGAATGGAGAAGCCTTCAATGTAGGCGAAACGTTTGCGGGACTTGAATTTGAAAAAGGTGTAGAGCTAAGCGATGAAATCAATTGGATTGCTCGCGACCGAGAAAGCATGACGACAGCTGCATTGAAATGGATTCTTGAACATAAAGAAGTCTCTTGTGTTATCCCTGGTTTTAAAAACATCCAACAAGTAGAAGAAAACCTCAAAGCTACAGAGGTTCCTAACTTTTCTAGGGAAGAAATGGAGAAGCTCGCTAGCTTCTATCAACAAGAAGTGCATGAAATGATTAGAGGGGCTTATTAATAACCGAAAGGAGTTCAAACGATGGACAAACCAATCGAAATATCAAATATTCGTATTGAACAAGATAAAGATAAAAGCCGTCGCGCATATATTGCGGATTTCAAAGAACCGATTCACTACGGCGTGCATGGTGGGGTTAAGGATTTTTATCAAGCGTCACCTGAGGTGGAACAACCGTCAACCCTTGATCACATCGTTGCTGCTGCAGGCGGCTGACTAACAGGGACATTGTCCGGTGCGCTGGAGGCGCGCCAAATACCTAGTTTTCCAAACAAACTATCTGGTCAATTTGAAGGATTGATCGAAGCGCCTGAGGGTATTCTAAAAATAACTAAAATAAAATGTCATTATAAATTAATCATTCCAGAAGGGAAAAGAGAAGCTGCAGAAAGAGCACTCCATGTTTTTGAACGTGGGTGTCCTGTTGCACAAACGCTCAAAGGCTGTGTTGCTTTCGAGCATGATTGGGAGATTATAGAAGCATAAGAAAAGAGCTGATGAAGGACTCCTTTATCAGCTCTTTCAATTTGTAGAATCATAGAAGCATTTTTCTAAGTAATAATACCACCTGCTCTGAAGGATGCTACTCACTTCACTACAAAGGAGTCTGCGAGGTTAATAAACTCTTTAACCGCATAAGGCAAGTATTTATTCTTTTTCCAAATCAGCCCAAGTTCAAGGCAAAGATTTGAGTGACGAAGCCTAATTGAAGTAATAGAATCGTTTGGAATAGAAAGAGCGATTTTACTAGGTAGAAGGGCAAGGCCAAGCTTTGCTTCTACCATCTCGATCATAAAATCTTTCTGCGAACTGTGGCAAACGACATTCGGATGAAACCCCTGTTTTGAGCATTCTTCTACAATTCGATCATGTAGCGAAAAATCATCACGAAACAAAATAAATGGCTCTGATGCAAGATCCATTATATCGATTTCAGTAGATTCCGTTAAATGATGTTCATTGTGAACAACTACCATCAATGGATCAGAAATAACTTGAACCGTTTCCAAATAACTGTTTTTTAATGGGGTATTGCAAATTAGGCCAATATCGAGTGATCCATCCTCAATCCCTTGCTTTATCGATTTTGATCCCACTTCCGTTAATAGAATTTCAACAAAAGGATATTTCGCCTTAAACTGACTAATTAACTTTGAAAAAAACGCAGCCCCGATAATAGGAGGAATACCTATTTTAATTTCACCCTTTTTAAGCTCTGTGAGGTCAGTTAATTCTGTTGTTAGATTACGAAAAGCACTTAGTACGTGATGCGCATTAATAAGTACAGCGTGACCCGCATCGGTTAATTCCAATTGCTTTGATCGATAGAAGAGCGGCACTCCAAGTTCTGCTTCCATATTTTTAATGGCTTTACTAATAGAAGGTTGGGACACGTGAAGACTAGTAGCAGCTTTTGTGAAACTTAATTGTCTAGCGACTTCAGAAAAATATTCCAAATGACGGATTTCCATCAAAATACCTCCACACAGAGATTTTTTCAAAGGCTATGTTAGTAAACGCTGTTTTATTGGCTTATTTCTGATCTATGAAGACGATGCCATTTGAAAGAGTCAAGTAGAGAATCAAAAATATAGCCAATATAGATTTCGAAAATTTTGAATTATAACCTGAAAGCATACCTAATATGCGATATATGTATTATATAAATAGCTTACTTTATTATAAGATAAGATATAACGAATGAACAGCACCATATAAGGTTCTGTCAAGCTTATGAGGGGGACAGGTAATGGAAAATTATAAGTCAATTGGTACTTTGCATGTTGCAACGGAACTCTATGAATTTATTAATGAAGATGTTATTCCTGGAACTGGCACTTCTTCTAAACAGTTTTGGAGTGGTCTTGGTGACATGATCACTGAACTGTCACCTATCAATAAACAACTTCTACAAGCTCGAGAAGACCTACAACAAAAAATCAATGCTTATCACCTGAATAATCGAGCTGGTGACCTAGAAAGCTATAAAACGTTTCTTAAGGATATCGAATATCTTGAAGAAGAAATAAAGGATGTTAAAATTAGCACTCAATCGGTAGATGATGAAATTGCCATTCAAGCTGGTCCTCAGCTAGTTGTCCCGGTCAATAACGCTCGTTATGCGATTAATGCAGCGAATGCAAGGTGGGGAAGTCTTTATGATGCTTTGTATGGAACTGACGTTATTTCAGAAGATAACGAGGCATCAAAGAATACAGAATATAACCCAATCCGTGGCGAAAAAGTGATAACTTATGCAAAGCGTTTCCTAGATTCAGTCGTGCCACTAAAGGAAAGAAGTTACTCAGACATTAAACGATTTACTATACAGCAAGGGATGCTTAAGGTACACTTTACTGACAATAATGAAAGCGTTTTAATGAAAAGAGAGCAATTTGTAGGATATCTAGGCAGTGAAGAAAACCCTGAAGTCATTTTATTGAAAAACAATCAGATCCACCTTGAAATTCAAATTGATCGATCTCATCCAATCGGTAAAACAGATATAGCAGGAATTAAGGATGTGTTTGTTGAATCTGCTATTACAACGATAATGGACTTTGAAGACTCTGTTGCAGCTGTTGATGCAGAAGACAAAGTCCTCGTCTATCGGAATTTTCTTGGCTTAATGAAAGGTGATTTACAAACATCTTTTTCTAAAGGTTCTAAGAAAATTGTTCGATCGTTGAATCCTGATCGCGAGTATATATCACCTGATGGAGAGGTACTTTCCCTTCCTGGTCGCTCCTTGATGTTTGCTCGAAATGTAGGACATTTAATGACAACGGATGCGGTTCTTGATCAATCAGGAAATGAAGTACCTGAAGGAATTATCGATGCCGTGATTACTGGATTAATCGCAAAGCATGATCTGAATAGGAATGGTCGTTACCAAAACACTTCTGAAGGATCCATCTATATCGTAAAGCCTAAAATGCATGGATCAAAGGAAGTTGCATTTGCTAATGAACTATTCAATCGAACAGAAGATTTACTTGAATTAGAGCGTTATACAATCAAAATTGGCGTGATGGATGAAGAACGACGTACTACCCTTAACCTTAAAAACTGTATAAATGAAGTAAAAGAACGCGTTGTATTTATTAACACCGGCTTCCTTGATCGAACGGGTGATGAGATTCATACGTCGATGGAAGCTGGAGCTGTTATACCGAAAGGCCAAATGAAAAACGCGACCTGGCTTCAAAGTTATGAAAAAGCAAATGTGGCTCATGGTTTAAACACAGGTTTCAGAGGAGTCGCACAGATTGGAAAAGGCATGTGGGCTATGCCAGATCTTATGGGTGAAATGATTGCACAAAAAGGTGCACAGCTTCAAGCTGGTGCGAGTACAGCTTGGGTACCCTCTCCAACAGCTGCAACCCTTCACGCCTTACATTATCATCAAACAAATGTAAGGGAATTCCAATATGAACTGGAGAAAAGGACACCAAATTATTTAAATGATCTTTTAGAAATTCCAGTTAATACAGAGAAGAAGTGGAGCGACAAAGAAATTGAGAAAGAACTCGATAATAATGCTCAAGGTATCCTTGGATACGTTGTTCGATGGATCGAACATGGGGTAGGCTGTTCTAAAGTGCCAGATATTCATAATATTGAACTTATGGAAGACCGAGCGACGCTTCGAATTTCTAGTCAGCATATGGCTAACTGGCTTCATCACGGAATTTGTTCCAAAGAACAGGTTCTAGAAACAATGAAACGAATGGCAAAAGTAGTTGATAAGCAGAACGCAGGTGACCCGGCATATCATGCAATGGCTGATAACTTTGAAAAGTCGATTGCGTTTCAGGCTGCATGTGACCTTGTCTTTAAAGGCTTTAATCAACCATCTGGTTATACTGAACCAATACTTCATAGTCGACGAAAAGAAGCGAAAGCAAAAGTTTATTCAAATAAGTAATTTATGTTGCAAAAGTAGCCTACTGGCTGCTTTTGCTTTGACTTACATAATAAATATTAAAATACAGATATGCTTTCAACCCACCTCGTCAACTATGCTATTACGTATAGGGGGTTTACAATGAAACTTAGACGCATTTCTTCAGAAGAATTATCCCAAAAAGTTGAGAAACAACTATTAGGTTTATTGAAAGAAAGGAAATATAATAAAGGAGATAAAATCCCCTCCGTTTTAGAACTCTCGCAGTTTTTTGGTGTTTCACGGCCCACTATATTAGCTGCATTAAAAACGCTGAGTGGAAGAGGTGTTATTCATTTATTGGCAGAAGAAGGAGCTATTGTTACAGGCTATACACCCAAACGGTATTTCCAATATATGCCGATGCCTCAACATGAGAATTTGGAATCATTATTTCAAACACTTTTAATGTTAGAAACAACTTTGGCCAAACTGGCAGCGGTTAATCGAACAGAGCAAGACCTGCTAACTATGAGTCATACGCTCGAACTTTTTGAACGAAGTGAGCATTATAGGGATAAGAGCATTCAAGACTATCAATTCCACTTGGCCGTTGCAAAAGCTTCTGGCAACCCAATTTTATTAGAATTGTTCCAATCACTGTCTGCAAAGATAAACAAGTCAATGGATCATTACCATTGCTTAATCGCATCAGACCTGGAAAGCCTTCAAGACACATATCAACAGCATGAGTTAATTATGGAAATGATACTTTGTGAAGATCCAAGTGGGGCTTCAGAAGCAATGATGCTTCATTTAACTTATAGTAGAAAGCTAATGAGAAAAGGTTTCTCGACTCGTTCAGAGTTCATTGAAACTGACTGATGAACCCGTATATGAAAACAATTACTAAAGAGAGTAAAGTCGAAGCTCGACTTTACTCTCTTACTTGATTAATATGATAGAATAAAGAAAAATTCACTTTGAAACCACAATGAATATAAAGGTGCAAAATGAATGAGGTAGATACAACTATACACTAAAGAAATGAGGGATATTATGAAAAGAGAATTAGATCAGCATAGTGTTATTCCTCTGTATCACCAATTAAAGGAGATATTAAAGGAGAATATTGAACGAGGGGACTGGGCTCCTGGTGATAAAATTCCATCTGAAAATGAGTTGAGGGCGGACTATAATATAAGCCGTAACACAGCTAAAAAAGCGATTGAAGACCTCGTCCAAATTGGCGTCTTGAATCGAATTCAAGGGAAGGGGACTTTTGTTTCGCAAC
Source organism: Anaerobacillus sp. 1_MG-2023 (assembly GCF_030547345.1). Lineage (NCBI taxonomy): Bacteria > Bacillati > Bacillota > Bacilli > Caryophanales > Bacillaceae > Anaerobacillus > Anaerobacillus sp. 1_MG-2023. The sequence goes on from NZ_JAUORD010000007.1 coordinate 48,780, forward strand.
CGAAGCTCGAGCAACCGCTAATGGGCTTTTATAGCTTTAGTAAAGTGATGAAAGAAATGGGCATGGCACCAACAGATATTATTTTGCATATGAATGAAACGACTGCTTCACCACGAGTCGCAAGTAAGTTAATGGTTGATGAAGGAGATACTCTAATCGAATTAAAGAGGTTACGCTGCGCAAATGACGAGCCTGTTATTCTTGAAACATCTTATATACCTCAATACCTCATACCTGGTATTAAGCAGCAGCATGTGATGAATACCTCCTTATATGATGTAATGGAAAGTGATTTTGATATTATCGTTACAAAAGCAAAAGAGGTGTTTGAACCTGTCCTCATAAGAGATTATGAAAGTGAATATCTCCAAGTAAAAGAAGGTTACCCCGCCTTGTTGTTAGAAAGAACAGCCTATGATCGATCAGGAAAACCCGTGGAATTTTGTCATTCTATCGTAAGAGGAGATCGCTGTCGTTTCTACACGGAATTAATTTAATTAAAGAACAGGTTGACCCAACAACCTAATAACAGTACAATACCATTAAAGACCTGGTGACGTTATGTTGCCAAGGTACAGCTCAACTTGACCCAACAACCCGTTGACTGGTTGAATCACTTTAAGGAGATGATTGAATGCCATTAGTTTCTAGTAAGCCGTTACTCGATGATGCGTACAAAAATCATTATGCGATTGGGGCCTTTGCTGTTCATAATCTGGAAATTATGAAAGCGGTTATTTCAGGTGCTGAGAAGATCGATACACCGATTATCTTTCAAACGACTCCAGGAACAATTAAATATGTAGGAATCGAAAACATTAAAAACATGGTGAATTCAGTAGCTGAGAAAACCTCGATTCCAATTGCATTGCATTTAGACCACGGTGATAGTTTCAAAACGGTTCTACAATGTTTGCGGGCAGGTTACACGTCAGTCATGATTGACGGATCAAAATTACAATATGAAGAGAACGTAGCACTCGTCCAAAAGGTTGTGGAAGCTGCTCATTATGTTAATGTCCCCGTAGAAGCTGAACTCGGAACCATTGGAGGGGTTGAAGACGATCTTAGTGTAGACGAACAGGACGCTCAATTGACAGATCCAGACCTCGCAAAAGATTTTGTCGCACGAACGGATATCGATTCGTTTGCCCCTGCTTTTGGAACAGCACATGGTTTATATAAAAAGGAACCAAGGCTTAATTTTGAGCTTGTACGAAAAATTTCAGAGTCGACAGGACGGCCAATTGTTATGCACGGCGCCTCTGGGGTACCAGAAGAAAAAGTTCGTGAATCACTTCAATATGGCGTAAGTAAAGTGAACTTCTCGACTGAATTAAAGGTTGAATTCGTGGCTAGATTACGAGATTACTTGAATGATCATCCACATACAGATGATCCGAGAAAGTATTTCGTCCCTGCTCGAGAAGCTGTTGAAGAAATTGTGAAGAAAAAAATCTTATTGCTGCAAAGTCAGCAAACTTACGCTTAAGTATATGATCACTACTGTTACGTTAAATGCAGCGATTGACCGTACGTACTATATGGATCGCTTTTCTATAAATAAAGTAAATCGGACGAAAAGAATCATAAGCGAACCCGGAGGTAAGGGTATTAATGTCTCGAAAATACTGAAAATTTTAAATATAAATACAGTATCGACAGGTTTTTTGGGGGGCTTAAATGGTCAACTCATTAAACGGTTAGCAGATGAAAAAGGAATTCATTCCGATTTTGCAATGATAGAAGGCGAATCACGTATTTGTCTTAATATCATTGATGAATACACAAACCAAACTGAAATTCTTGAGTTAGGTCCAACCATTTTAGAAAGAGAATGGATCGGATTTAAACGAAAATTATTGGAATTAGCCAATAAAAGCACTTATGTCATTCTATCTGGGAGCTTACCTAAGGGGCTTTTAACGACGGCTTATCAAGAGCTTATTGAACTTGTTCAGCAGAATGGTACAAGAGCAATTGTTGATACGAGTGGACAACCGCTTAAGGAAGCTCTGAAAGCCAAACCCTTTATGATAAAACCAAATATTGATGAGCTAAGTGAAATCACCAATCGTCCGTTGCAAACCGATGATGAAATCATGAATGCTTTAATAGAATTAAGCCATACAGGTGTCTCAGTTGTGGCAGTCTCTAGAGGAAGCGATGGAGCGATGGCTGCCTATGACAATTGCATTTATACAATTTCTATTCCTAAGTTATCTGTTGTCAATCCTGTAGGAAGTGGCGATGCCTTTGTTGCTGGATTAGTATCTGGATTTTATGATGGGGAGTCTTTTGAGAAATCATTAATAAGAGCCTCAGCTGCCGGTACAGCCAATGCATTGCAAGAAAAAGCAGGAGACCTTTCCTTAGAAGATCTAAAATCGCTAGAAAAACAAATGAGTGTAAATCAATTTTCATTTACTAAATAAGGAGTGGTGTAATTAGTGGATACGTATACGTTGAAGGAAATCATGTCTCAAGGAAACGCTTCAGAAAAAACCTATCAGATCGTCAGCAATATGAATATTCCTAATGAAAATGTCGAAGTCAATTATGTATTTACAGGGTGTGGCACATCCTACTACATTGCAATTTCAGCTGCTAGATACTTTCAAGAAATCACTGGAATTCAAGCCAACGCGGTACCGGCTTCAGAAATTTTTCTTCATGAAAAGCAGGTATTCACCCCTCTTAAACGATATAGAGTAGTAAGTATCTCTCGCTCCGGAACCACTTCAGAAATTATTACAGCTTTAAAAGCCATTAAGGATAGAGAGAACATATCCACTCTTGCCGTAACCTGCAACAGTGATGCTGAAATGGCACAACTAGCTGACGATCAAATTAGCCTTGATCATATAAGTGAAAAAAGCGTTGTCATGACTCAATCCTTCACTAACATGCTTTATGCAATTCAACTATATGCTGCAAGATTTGCAGAGAATTATGCGGCATTAAAAGAACTGAAACAGGTGCCTGAATTGTTAAATGAGAATGTGAGTCATGCACATGTTATGAAGGATATAGTTCAAGGTGCAAAAGCGGAGCGGTTTATCTTCTTAGGCGCAGGTATTTATAATGGATTAGCCAAAGAAGGTACCTTGAAACTCAAAGAAATGACGCAAACGGAATGCGAAAGTTATTCGAACCTTGAATTTCGTCATGGCCCGATTTCCATTGTGGATGAGGAAACCGTAGTGGTGCTGTTTTCTACAACAAAAATGAGCGAGATTGACCACACATTACTTCGTGATATTAAAAATAACGGTGGAAAAACGATTGTGATTGGAGATCTCGGGACAGATTTAACGGCTGATCATGTGATTAATATAGGAAGCCATTTATCAGATGAAGCGAGAGCGACACTCTATATTCCTTACTTTCAGCTTCTAGCTTATTATCAGTCAATCAAACTTGGCTTAAACCCAGATCAACCTCGTAATCTTAATCAAGTCGTGAAAATATCTCTGCCTTAATAACAGGAGGCCAACATGAATCTTTCACTCGGTATTGATGTAGGGGGAACCAAAATTGCAGCTGCGCTCATTACAAAAGATGGGCGCGTGCTATTTCGAAAAGAAGTCCCAAGTGTAACAACGGATAAAGACAAGATGTTTCAGCAATTAAAGAACTGTATTGATCAAGTATTAAAAGAGTCTCGTTACAAACCAGAAAACCTACTTGGTATCGGTATTGGTGTACCTGGAAAAGTCGATATTGAAAATGGAATAGCCATCTATCAAAACAATCTACCTTGGTCTCATTTTCCAATTGGTTCAAAATTGGAAGAACTTTATCCTACAAAGTCTGTCATCCTTGATAATGATGTTCATATGGCAGCATTTGCGGAATGGTATCAAAGAGGATGTAAAAAAAATGAAACGTTTGCTTATTTAACTATTAGTACAGGGATTTCATGTTGCATTCTTCATAATGGCTCCATTTTACGAGGTGCTGGTTTTGCAGGCGAAGTAGGCTTAATGTTGACAAGTGCTTCGAAAGAAAATTCAGTAGTTACTTTTGAAAATGTAGCATCCGGTCCTGCTATTCAATCAAAGGCAGCAACCAAAAGAGCAACACTTCAAATGAAAGAGACTGAACAAATCACAACAGCTACAGTCTTGAGAGATTACTTTCATGGGGAGAAATACGCCTGTCATGTCATGGCTGAAGTTTTAAATGATATTAGTAAAGGCATTCATGGCATGATTTGCATGCTCGACCCTCACCAAATTGTTCTTGGTGGCGGGGTCATTAATCATAACCCAGAGTTAATAGACCATATTAAAGCGACACTAAAACCTCTCCTGATTACTGAACAGAGCAGTGCCGTTCATCGAATATCTGTTAGTCAATTGAAAGGAGACTCAGGACTTGTTGGAGCCGGATTAAGACTTCACAACTCATCTGATGGAGGTGCAAATGAAGATTAAAACAAATACACAACGTGTACTAGATGAAGGCATTCGACTAAAAGATCGCTATCAAAAGCAGCCTACGATAAACCGCACGTACGTCGATCAAGCGATTCACCATGTTCTTCAGAAAATTGATCAAAATCTTGAAACTTTTACTAACTCTTTTCCTGATTCAAGTAGCCAAGATGGAGTGTACCCGTCCATTGAGAACAATGAATGGACAACGAGTTTCTGGACCGGAATGTTATGGCTCGCTTATGAAGTAACAGGAAAACAGAAATACCGCAGTGTAGCTGAAGGACACTTAACTAGTTTCAAACAGCGCTTAAAGAATCGAATTGCTGTAAATCACCATGATCTCGGATTTCTCTACACGCTTTCATGTGTTAGTGCTTATAAATTAACTGGCAATGAAGAAGCCAGAAATGTAGCTATTGAAGCAGCAGACTTGCTCATGACGCGCTTTCATGAAAAAGCAGGTATCATTCAAGCATGGGGCGACTTAACAGACCCGTCACAGCGGGGAAGGATGATTATTGACTGTAATATGAATCTCCCTTTACTCTATTGGGCGACAGAAGAAACTGGAGATCCGAAGTATAAGAGCGTAGCTGAAAGCCATATCCAACAGGCAGCACGATACCTTGTGAGAGAAGATGCGTCTACGCATCATACTTATTATATGGATCCAGAATCAGGAAAGCCACTGTATGGTGACACACATCAGGGATATGCAGATGATTCTTGTTGGGCTCGCGGGCAAGCATGGGGCATATACGGCTTCCCTCTAAGTTATGCTTATACGAAAGACTGGAATTTAATCACGTTAACTAAAAAACTTACAAATTACTATTTAAATCGTTTACCTAAAGACTATATTTGTTATTGGGATTTAATTTTCACAAATGGCAATGAAGAAAGAGATAGCTCATCAGCTGCTATCGCACTCTGTGGACTACTTGAATTAGTGAAACATTTACCACTTACAGATGAAGAGAGACCTTATTATGAGAACGCTATCAACAACACAACAGAATCACTAGTTGAACATTACACGACTGATATAAACTCAAATGAAAATGGATTGTTGCGCCATGCCGTTTACTATAAAGGTGGTAACCGCGGAGTAGATGAAAGTTGTATTTGGGGCGATTATTATTATTTCGAAGCGCTTGTTCGTCTCTCGAAAGACTGGAATTTATATTGGTAATCTGGAAAGGAGTTCGATTATGGGACAAATTGGTATATGGGAGTCAGTAGAAGACGGTGTTAAACGAAATATCTTAACAAGTGGTGAAGATCTAATGATTATGGAAGTTCGCTTCAAAAGTGGAGCGATCGGAAATAAGCATCAGCATCCTCATGAACAGATTTCCTATTGTCTTGATGGGCAATTCGAATTCACAATTGGCACCGCTCGTACGATCATTGAAAAAGGAGAGTCACTTTATATCCCACCAAATACACTTCATGGCGTTAAAGCACTTTCAGATGGTAGTCTTTTAGATTCCTTTAGTCCAGTAAGAGAGGACTTATTAGAAGGAAAGCATTCATGAGTTCCCGTTTGTCAGATACGATTTACTTTAACGCTCAACATGAAGAAACACTACATGCGAAAAAAAAGCTAATCGCCGAGGCTGATGAAGCGCTACAAATACCATTTAGACCATCAAAGACAGATATCGCAGACTGGGGACACTATTTTCACTGCCCATATGATGGAACTGCACTCAATTTCAGCTGGACGAATAATAAGAAATTTGATTGTCCTTCATGCAGGAGAGTCTTTGAAGACTCTCCATTTCTAGGTGGCTGGATGGGAATTGCTCACGGAAAACTAGGAGAGGCAGTTAAACATCTTTCGTTTGCCTATGCGGCGACTAAAAGAGATGATTATTTATTGAAAGCAAACAAGATCCTTTTGGATTATGCAGAGTGCTACCCTCATTACCGAACACATGGAAAGATCCCTTATAATGGGCCAGGTAAACTTTTCGCTCAAACACTTGATGAAGCCAATTGGATGATGAATCTTTGTTATGCCTATCACATTGGTAAAGAACATTTTACCAAAGAAGAATTGGAACTTATAAATAATCAGTTATTTCTTGATGCGGCTACCTTTTTATCTACATGGAAAGAACAACAGATTCATAATCATGCCGTACATATAACTGTTGCCATTTGTATGATCGGTTCAATATTGGGTAATGATCACTTAATTGAACAAGGGTTTAATGGAGATTATGGATTAAGAAATCAGATTCGTAAGGGCGTACTTGAGGATGGTTTATGGTATGAAGGGTCCTTCTCCTACCATTTTTATACACTTGAATCGATCGTTCAATTAGCACATATCACAGATGATACTCGTCTTTGGTCATTCCCAGAAATTAAAAAGATGTTCGATACGCCCTTATTTTTTATTGATAATGAAGGGTTGCTCCCATCTTTGAATGACTCATCCTCATCTATTTCCTTATCCAAATATGCACATCTCTACGAGTTCGCTTTTTCTATTTATGGGGAAGAGCAGTATCAAATGATATTAAGAAGCTTATACGGCATGCAACCATCAAAGTTTAAACGCGTTCCGCGAGATTCGTATTCATTGTTCTTTGTTAACCAATTCGTTTTAAATAATAACAATTGTATAGTCCCATCTTGTAAGAACAATCAAAATAAGACATTAACTTCAAGTTCTAGCTTAACAAAAATTTCCTGTGAAAATGGCTGGCAGGTCTTTCAAAAGCATGCGCCATTTGGTGGTGAACACGATCATCTCGATCAACTAGGTTTATCGCTTAGCTTAAAAAACAAACCGTTTATACGAGATCCTGGCACAACACGCTATAGTGTTCCTGTACACTATGACTGGTTCAAGCATACGTATTCACATAACACCGTTAGTATAAATGGAAGTGATCAACCACCAGCAGATGGGAAGCGTATCAAAGCTGAACAATGCGAATGGGGTAGCTGGGTAGAAAGCGTCGTAGACTGGAAAAGTGATACCTATCTTTTTCAAAATTTAATTCAGTTACCTGAGTCAATGAGTTCCTGGGATGTTGAGAGTTACAAAGATTGTTCTATCCAACGTTTCAATGCCATTACCGATCGATTGTTTCTTGACATCGTTACGGTAAACGTACCTGAAAAAAGAGAAGTGGATCTCTTATATCACGTCGACGGCCAAATACTTCACACCCAAAACTGGGAAACATCTCAAGCAAAATTAAGCAAATTAAAGCAAGATTTATTCAACAATAAGAGAGAAATGATGACGAATGGTTCTACATTATTACAATGGAAAGCGAACGAAGAAACTGTAAATCAACATAGCTGGTGTTCATCAAAAACGATGCTCTATTTAGCAAGCACTCCGGATAACCCTCCCGTTGCTAATCGAGCCACTCTTATACAAAGAAGTGAGCCACATCAATCCATCACGTTTATTAACGTCTTTCAAATGGCTACGGATTTACCAAATAGAAATGTTGAAAATATAGAAGTAATACAAAGCGAATCCGAGATAAAAATATTTGTCTCGACTCATTCCTCTATATGTGGTGAATTCCGATTAACTAAGGGAAAAAGCCACCATTCATCGACCCTTGCCTATTATTCAAGCTAAATAAACGATAAAGGAGTGGTTAATCATTATTGAGACGAAATTAGTAAGCTCACTCACCAAAGTTTTTGCTGATGAAGATTTAGCTGAGCCATATGTTTCATTTGCATCTGCTTTATTAGGTGAAACATATTCCTTTCAAGTAGCGTATCGGTCAGATAAATTAGTAAAACAAATGAAGGTCGAAATTCACTCTCAGTTAAATGTAACAGCACGAGTAGTTGGACTGGTGCCTTCTGAGTACCCATGTCACTTTGATTACGATGATCATACCCTGCGTCATACACCAGGATTATACCCTGATCCCTTATTTCCAATTGTAGAAGAAGAAGGGCTTACAGCTTTTCCAAATCAGTGGCGATCGATTTGGATAACAGTGGACATAGAACAAGACGCTAGACCAGGCGACCACCAAATTGACATCACCCTCATTTGCACTAACGATGATCACGTTAAAGAAACTTTTCAATTGAACGTCATTGATGCAAATCTTCCAGAACAAGGAGTGATTCACACCGAGTGGCTACACACGGATTGTATCGCTTCAATTTATCAATTAGAGATTTTCAGTGAAAAATACTGGGACACGGTAGAGAAATATGTAAAGTCAGCTGCTGATCATCACATCAATATGATTTTAACTCCTTTATTCACCCCTCCGCTGGATACTGAAATTGGTGGAGAGAGACCCACCGTACAGCTTATTGATGTAACAAAAGAAGGAGAGAAATATACATTTCATTTCGAAAAGCTGCTCCGTTGGTTTAAAATGTGTCAAAATAACGGCATTCGATATTTTGAATTCTCTCATCTTTTTAGTCAGTGGGGTGCAAAGCATCCACCTAAAATTATAGGTAATGTAAATGGAAAAAAACAAAAACTATTTGGTTGGGAAACAGACGCTACAAGTCAAGACTACCGTTTATTTCTAGCACAATTCTTACCTGCGCTTATTCAATTACTTGAAGAATCCGATCTAACCGATTATTGTTATTTTCATATTTCTGATGAACCTCGAATGGAACATTTGGAGTCTTATACGAATGCAAGCCGTGTGATGAATGATTACCTTGGTGACCTACCAGTAATAGACGCACTTTCAGATTATGCATTTTACGAAAAAGGCCTTATTAAAAATCCAGTCTCAGCCAACGATCATATTTCTCCATTTCTTGAAAACAACGTTCCTGGTTTATGGACTTATTACTGTACTTCTCAATACAAAGAAGTTTCCAATCGTTTTTTTAACATGCCATCCTCTAGAAATAGAATACTAGGAATGCAATTATATAAGTTTAATCTACAGGGCTTCCTTCATTGGGGATTTAACTTCTGGTACTCTTCTTTTTCCAAAAAAATAATTGATCCGTTTCGGAACACAGATGCGAATTACTCTTTTCCATCAGGGGATGCTTTTCTAGTTTATCCCGGTGAGAACGGACCAATTGAGTCACTTCGTTTAGAAGTGTTAAGAGAAGCCTTTCAAGATCATTCTGCATTACAACTTCTTGAAAGCTACATTGGACGTGAACAAACACTAGATCTATTAGAGAACGATTTGAAAAAACCACTAACATTTAACCGTTATCCAAAAGAAGCTGCATGGCTTCTCGCTAAAAGAGACGAAATAAATGAACGAATTAAGCTTGAAACAAATGTTCATACCAACAAATAAACCGCCTGAAAGGCGGTTTATTTGTATTTACATTTGGTGAATTTTTTTAAATTCTGATGGGCTTTTTCCTTCTTTTGTTCGAAACGCACGACTAAAGTAATACCGATTTTCATAGCCTGAATGTCGTGCGATTTCATCCATCGTCCAATCCGTGTTGGCAAGTAATTTTTTCGCTTCTTCTACTCTTAAGGAAATTAAATATTCCTTTGGGGTCATACGAAAAGCTGCTTTAAACCTTCTAGTAAGTTGAACAGGACTAAGTCCTAATTGGACGGAAAGGTCATTCATACTAAATAAAGACATTAAGCCTTTCTCTTGAATAGCATTTTTCGCGTCAATCATCAGCTTATCTTTTTGGCCGATTTGTTTCACATGCTTTTCTTCAAGCTCCCAACAAAACACATTCCACATATCTCTCAGTATGTAATTAATACGGGACATATTCTGAGAATGAGTATGGTTCGAATATAAAGCTAAATATTCGAAATTAGAAGAAAGTCTTTTGAAATCTCTTAGCGTCCATTTGCCACTAATAATTGATTCATCTTCTTCCAATGGCTTTAGTAATGATGGATCTGATAAATACTCTTTTTTTAATTCCCATTCGAAAATAAATGCAAAAAATGACAAAGGCTCAATTAACTTCCTCTTAAAAGGTGTGTTAGGTGGACAAAACACGAGATCACCGACCTGTGCTACACCGTTCTTATCACCAATTGAAAATTCGAATTCACCTTTTTCGACCGCAAATAAGACCCACTTAGGGTGGACATCTTCTTCAAATACAAATCGATGTTTTTCTTTCCAATGAGCTAAATAAATGACCGACGGTACATAGTTTTGTAACGTACGAGCGTCCAGGATTAATTGCACCTCCTTATGAAATAAAGTATAAACAAATGACTCTATATTACATTTTAATAGAAGTTGGCAAGCGATACAATTATATTTAGAAAACTTAAAAAATTATTGAAGGTAACATCAAGGAGGATGTTCATCGCATGAAGTATGAAACAGTCGAATCTGATATAACGGTAATTGGGGGAGGTCTTGCTGGTGTTTGCGCAGCAGTATCAGCGGCTCGATTAGGTAAAACCGTTTCCCTTATCCAAAACAGGCCAGTACTTGGCGGAAATTCAAGTAGTGAAGTAAGAGTGTGGGTAAGCGGTGCTAACGCAGTAGGAACACAGAGATATGCCAGAGAAACAGGCATCATGGGTGAAATGCTGGTTGAAAATCAATATCGGAACCCTGAAGGAAACCCATATTACTGGGACCTGATCGTTTATGAAACCGTGTACAACGAACCAAATATTACACTTCACCTTAATACAGATGTTCATGAAGTAGAAGCCACTGGAGAAAATGACAATCGTGTCATCCAATCGGTCACAGGATGGATGATGGGTTCAGAGCGGAAGATTACCTACAAGAGCGAAGTATTTCTAGACTGTACAGGAGATGGATTAGTCGGTTTCCTCGCGGGTGCCGAATTTAAGTTAGGTAGGGAAGCAAGACATGAGTACGACGAAGAGTGGGCACCAGAAGAAGCTGACAACATCACACTTGGAAGTACCATCCTATTTTATACAAAGGATATCGGAACACCAGTCAAATATGTCGCACCAGCATTTGCAAGAGACATTACCCAAACTCTCATTCCAGAAAAAAGAATCATTCGAACTGGGGACTCTGGCTGCTATTATTGGTGGATTGAATGGGGCGGCGAAATGGATACCGTTCATCAAAACGAAGCAATACGAGATGAATTGTGGGCAGCCATTTACGGAATCTGGGACTACATTAAAAATTCAGGAAAATTCGATGCTGACAACCTAGTTCTTGAGTGGGTAGGCTCTGTACCAGGTAAAAGAGAGTACCGCCGATTTGTAGGCGATTATATGCTAAATCAACATGATATTATTAGTCAGAAACCATTTGATGACCGGATTGCTTTTGGTGGATGGTCAATCGATCTACATCCCCCGAAGGGCATGTATACTGGAGAAAATGCATCCAAGCACCTTTTCCCTGATGGTCTATATCACATTCCATTCCGCTCTTTATACTCGCGCAACGTTTCGAACATGTTTATGGCGGGTCGTAACATAAGTGCAACTCATGTAGCCTTCGGAACTACACGAGTGATGGCAACTTGTGCGGTTATGGGTGAAGCTGCCGGAGTAGGCGCCGCTCTATGTGTGGAGAAACAACTGACGCCACGTGAACTGTATGAAAATGATTTCAAAAGTGTACAGCAAACGTTACTCAAACAAGATGCTTCAATTATTGGAGCTAGAAACGAAGATGTAAGCGATCAAGCTAAACTTGCAAAGATAAGCGCATCAAGCTCATATCAAAAGATCGCCATTAACACACCAGCTGAACTGTACTCTTTAAAAAATGATGTGGGTATCTTGTTTCCAGTTGATCAGAAGCTCACTTCAATTGAACTTTTAGTCGATGCTACTATAGAAACAGAAGCGATTATAGAAGTTTGGGATACAGGTAGAGGTGAAAATTACATTCCTCGTACATTGCAAAATGAGAGAAAAGTAACCATTCCAAAAGGTGAGAAGCAGTGGATCAAAGTTACCATTCCTTGGACACCAAACGGAGAACAAAATGCTTTTATCGTGATTAAGGAAAATGAACAGCTAGCTTTATGGAAGTCAAAACAGCCACTATCCGGGGTGCTAACTTTTGAAAAAGGAGATATTCCTATCGTTGACCCTAACTTGTCCCAACAACCCGAGCAGTTAGTCGTTCAGTGGTCAATGAAAAATCTTACACGACAGCCGTTTTGTTTTAAAGTAAATGATCCAATCGGAACTTACTTACCTGATAAGGTCATTAATGGTTATCACCGTCCATTTGGATCTCCACATATGTGGATGTCTGAACCAAATGGTCAGGAAGAGTGGATCGAGTTAACCTGGGACAAGCCGATTCAAATGGATGAAATCCACTTAACCTTTAATGATGATGTGAACGAATACTTAATTAACCTTCACTTTTTGAAAACAGAATTCGATATTATGCCAGAGCTAGTTGCCAACTATCGGATTGAAATGAGTTTAGAAGGTCAGTGGCAAACGTTAGATTCAATCAAATCTAACCGAAAAAGAAAGCGCGTCCATCATTTTGAAACTTTTACCACTGATAAAATACGTGTGGTTATCGAGGAAACCAATGGATCAAAGCACGCTGAACTGATCGAAGTGAGAGTCTACTAGTATCTAAATTAATAAACTCTCACAGGTGTACAGATATGCTATTGTAATAATATCTCAAAAGAAATCGAATTTTCAGGTAAGAAGTCTGTCACCAAAGAACAGTCTAGGAGGGAATTCATGAATGCAAAAACAGCTGTAGAGTCAGAGAGGTCACTTTATACGAAATCGGAAACAAAGAAGAAAACGCTGATGACAAACTTATGGAAGTACAAAAGCTTCTACATTATGCTTGCACCAGGATTAATTTGGTTTTTCATCTATAAGTATCTACCAATGTATGGTGTTATTATTGCGTTTAAAGATTACAACGTGATGGAAGGCATCACGGGAAGTAACTGGGCCGACCCCTGGTATAAGTATTTTCAAATTTTCTTTGATTCCCCTTATTTCTACCAGCTATTATCCAACACATTGATCATTAGTTTATACAAAATTCTTTTTGGAATGGTTCCGAGTATTGTACTCGCTATTTTTCTAAATGAATGTAAAACAATGTGGTTTAAAAGATGGATACAAACGCTAAGCTACATGCCACACTTTCTTTCTTGGGTTATCATTTATGGAATTTGTATCGCTTTTTTGTCAGAAAGCACAGGGCTATTTAATCGTTGGTTAACAGAAGGAGGAGCATCCAGCATTCCTTTCTTAACATCAACAGACTGGTTCCGTTCGATATTAGTAGGATCTGAAGCATGGCAGAGTCTTGGATGGGGAGCCATTATTTATTTAGCAGCGATAGCCGGAATTAATCCTTCTCTCTATGAAGCTGCAAAAGTAGATGGGGCGAATCGTTTTCATATGATTTGGCACATTACACTACCAGGAATACGTAACGTTATCATCCTTTTGTTTATTTTAAAACTAGGACACATGCTTGATGCTGGTTTTGAACAGGTTTACATCATGTATAACGTCCAAGTGTATGAAGTGGCGGATATTATTGATACGTGGGTTTTCCGAACAGGACTTGAACAGATGAACTTCAGCCTTGCTGCATCAGTAGGATTATTTAAGTCAGCAATCGGCCTTATTCTTGTCATCGGAGCGAACCAAATTGCGAAGAAATGGGGGGAAAACATATGGTGAAAAATAAAGGAGACCGCGCCTTTGATCTACTTGTAACGATCTCTCTCATTCTAGTTGGTGTATTATCCGTTTTCCCTTTGCTTTTCGTCGTTGCAGTATCTCTAACCCCGATCGAAGAAGTATTGAAAAATGGTGGATTTGTACTGATTCCTGAAGCGATTAACTTTGATGCATATACTCACCTTTTATCACAACCCAAAATTCCAAAATCGTTTATGGTCACCATATTTATTACAGTTGTTGGAACGATCATTAACTTGATTCTTACTACATTAATGGCGTATCCATTAAGTCGCAAAAACTTACCTGGTCGCAACATCTTCATTTTCCTCGTCGTCTTTACACTCTTATTTAACGGCGGAATCGTACCAACATACTTAATTGTAAAAGCAACTGGTTTACTTAATTCCGTGTGGGCAATGATTATTCCGAATGCAATTTGGAGCTTTAATGTTCTGATCATGAAAAGCTTCTTTGAAAACTTACCAGAAGATATTTTCGAAGCAGCTCGAATTGATGGTGCAGGCGAATTTAGAATTCTCGGGCAAATTGTACTCGCTCTTTCGAAACCCGTTATGATTACAATTGGCTTATTCTATGTCGTTGGTCACTGGAACGAATTTTTCCAGGCCGTTATGTACATTACAGACCCTGCCCTAAATCCTCTCCAGGTTGTGGTTCGAGATATTCTTGTACAAAATCAAGACCAAATCGAGAACGTGGATGCAGTTATACCGACAGCTACCATTCAAATGGCAGCCGTTATTATTGCAAGCTTACCAATCATTGTGATTTATCCATTTGTTCAGAAACATTTAACAAAAGGGATGCTACTAGGTTCGATCAAAGGATAGAAAACGATCATGTCGGAAGCAGAACATAGCATGAATGCCATACTCGTAGGGGAGAAACAATGAAACAAGTAAGAATTGGATTAATCGGTATTGGATTAAGAAGTTCTATTGCAAAATATTGGCATCAGCCGGATGGAGAATCTGTTGTTGTAGCAGCAGCAGATCTATCCATCTCTAGATTAAAAGCCTTTCAAGAAGACATAAACAAAGAAACATTTATTACGACAAATTATAAGGAACTGTTGGAACGACAAGACGTGGATGCCGTTGTTATTACAACACCTGATCACTTACATGAGGAACATGCCATTGCAGCATTTAGAGCAGGAAAACACGTGTATTGCGAGAAACCATTAGCTATTTCAGTGGATGGGTGTGATCGTATTCTCGATGAGTGGGAGAAGTCAGAAAAGCATCTTATGATCGGGTTTAATATGAGGTACATGAATATGTTTCGAACGATGAAGGGAATTGTGGACTCTGGTGTAATAGGTGACATTAAAGCCGTTTGGGTTCGTCATTTTGTAGGGTTAGGTGGAGAGTATTACTACCATGACTGGCACGCTAACTCTTCAAATACGAATTCTCTTTTACTCCAAAAGGGTTCTCATGATTTAGATATTATTCACTGGATAACAGGAAGTTACACCAAAAAAGTCTCAGCATTTGGTAGCCTTGATTTCTTCGGAGGAGAAAAAGATAACAATCTTACATGCCCCACTTGTGATCAAAAACATGACTGCACAGAATTTAGCACTACTCCATTGAATCAATGCGCTTTTCGCAATGAAGTGGATGTAGAAGACAATAACATGGTCATTATGGAATTAGAAGGTGGCATTAAAGCTTCTTATTTACAGTGTCATTTCACCCCAGATTATCAACGCAACTATACGTTTATTGGCACAAAAGGAAGAATTGAAAACTCCGAACCGGATGGAAAAGTATATGTAAAGACGAGAAAATCTAACACCTGGCACGAATATGCTGATCAAACGTACGACATAAAGACGGCAGAGGGAAGTCATGGTGGAGCCGATCCAGTCATATGCCAGGATTTTGTAAATCTTGTTCTTCATAATAAACAACCGCTCACAACTCCTTATGCTGGAAGAATGAGTGTCGCAGTTGGTTGTGCGGCGTCAGAATCCATTCGGGCTGGTGGAAAAGTGGTACAGGTCACTCAGCGAGTTGGTTCTGAAAAGGCACAAAGTACAGGTATTACTTAACTAAACATCACGAGAAAAAGAAGGATAAAGAGGTGTATCTGAATGGTTGAATTAAATGGCTTATGGGGCAAATTTTATCGCATTACAGAATGGGTCGCTCGTCTTGTATACGTTCAATGTCTATGGCTCGTATTCTCGATTGTTGGGCTTTTGGTCGCAGGAATTTTCCCTGCAACAATGGGCATGTTTGCAGTCGTACGCCGCTGGCAACTCGGAGAGACAGATGTTCCTGTTTTCCCTGAGTTTTGGACTACCTATAAACAAGAATTTATAAAGGCCAATCTTGTTGGCTGGTTGACGACGATCGTGGGAGGGTTATTGCTCTTTAATTTAACCCTATTCAGAGGCTATGAAGGAGTATTTTTCCTCATATGCTACCTCTTTACCTTAACAATAATATTTCTGTATAGCTTAACTGCGCTTTTTGTTGCTCCTGTTTTTGTTCAATATAAATTATCAGCCCTTAAAGTTATCAAATACGCGGCCATCATTGCATTATCTTATCCGTTACATGCTTTGATGATGGGGGCAATCATGATTGCCTTCTATTATGTTCTTTTATTAGTTCCAGGGTTATTACCGATTTTCAGCTTTAGCTGGCTTGCCTTTCTACTCATGTGGGTAGCCAATCTTGTTTTTCGTAGAATGGATCAAAAAGAAGTTCAAAAATAACATTACTGGGAGATGAAAATATGGAAATCAGACATGCAACAAACCCGACAGAAGCCAAACACTATACAACAGATCAATTAAGAGAACGGTACATGATGGAGAGGGTTTTTACTGAAGGGGAAATTAATATGCTTTATGCTCATGATGATCGCATGGTCATCGGTGGCGCTATCCCAACAAGTCAGGAAGGACTTTCACTATCCGCAACAGAGACATTAAAAACATCTTATTTTCTAGAACGCCGAGAAGTTGGAATCATAAACATCGGTGGGCATGGAACTGTTCAGGTTGATCAAGAAACGTTTGAACTCGATAAGCGTGATTGTCTTTACATAGGAAAAGGCAAGGAAAACGTTACGTTTTACCCTGGTAACGCTGAGAATGCAGCAAAATTTTATTTTGTCTCTACACTAGCTCACAAAGAATATCCTACTCAGAAATTAGCGATCGAAGACGCGGAGCCTAACCACCTCGGTTCTATTAAAGAGTCAAATGAACGAACGATTTACAAATACGTTCACGCAGAAGGAATTCAAAGCTGCCAACTCATGCTAGGGATGACAATGCTAGAGCCTCATAATATGTGGAACACGATGCCAGCTCACATTCATGATCGCCGAAGTGAAATCTATTTGTATTTTGATATGCCTGAAGAAGGACGTGTTTTTCATTTCATGGGAGAGCCAGACGAAACAAGACATTTGCTCGTTTCTAATGAACAAGCAGTCATTTCCCCATCATGGTCCATCCATAGCGGTGCTGGAACTTCAAACTATACGTTTATTTGGGCTATGGCTGGAGAGAACTACACGTTTACGGATATGGACTTTATTGATATGAAAGACTTAAAATAGGAGGCTAATGATGGGATACTTAGATCGGTTTTCATTAGAAGGGAAAACGGCACTCGTCACAGGAGCAGCTGGAGGAATTGGTCAAGCAATCGCCGTGGCTTATTCGAAAGCAGGGGCAAAGCTCATACTACTTGGTCATCGAAATAACTTAGATGAAACAACGCAACTGATTGAGGAAGGAGGTGGGAATGCTCATCAAGTAATTATTGATTTAGAGGATGTTGAATCACTTCCAGCACATTGTGAAGATCTATTAAATCAATTCCAAATCGATATCTTGGTTAATAACGCTGGGATCATTAGACGAGAAGAGGCTTCTAATTATTCAATAGACAACTGGAATGCTGTGATGAACACGAACGTCAATGCCTTATTCCTTCTTACTCAACATCTTGCTCGTCCGATGCTTGAACGAAAGGAAGGGAAAATCATTAATATTGCGTCTTTACTATCATATCAAGGAGGTGTGTATGTACCAGCATACACAGCAAGCAAACACGCTGTTAACGGTTTAGTAAAAGCGTTTTCGAATGAATGGGCAAAGGATGGAATTCAGGTGAATGGCCTTGCGCCAGGCTACATTGCCACAAATAATACAAAAGCCATTCGAGAAGATGAGAAACGCAACCAATCTATCTTAGAGCGCATCCCTGCTGGAAGATGGGGAGAAGCGGAGGACTTAACAGGCGCAGCCATTTTCCTAGCTTCTGAGGCTTCTAATTACATGAACGGACATACGTTAATTGTTGATGGCGGTTGGATGGCTCGGTAGTAAGTTGCTCGAAACGGAAGGGGGTGAAAAGTTACAGCGCATCTTACTCAGAGGAGGAAAAGTTTACACTCCTAATCCAAATCGTCAAGAAAATACTATTCTCATTGAAAATGATAAAATCACCGGTATCGGTTCAGATATTTCAAGAGATTTACCGGTTGATCAAGTGATAAATCTCCCTTCCCAATACGCTATTTCTACCAGGTATAATCGATGTCCACATTCATGGTGCAGCAGGTTCAGACGTCATGGATAGTACCCCTGAAGCCTTAACAACGATTGCCAAAACTCTTCCCTTAGAGGGTACGACTAGCTTTCTAGCTACAACAATGACGAACCCCTCTTCAAATATTGAACATGCATTAAGAAATGCTGCTATTTATCATCAAAAAAATAACCATCCTGGCCAGGCTGAAATGATTGGGATTCACCTAGAAGGCCCATTTATTAAACAAAACCGTGCAGGTGCTCAACCTACTTCCTCCATTATTAGACCAGATGTTTCAACATTCAAACACTATCAATCTCTCGCAAATGATTTAATAAAGCTTGTCACACTTGCTCCTGAACTTGATGATCAAACAGAATTAACGAGGTATTTATATGAAAACGGGATGATCGCTTCAGTTGGCCATTCCTAAGCTAATTTTGTACAACTATCTCACGCTGTTAACTCAGGTATTCGTCAAGCAACACACCTTTTTAATGGAATGAACGGTCTTCATCACCGGGCTCCAGGTTCGGCTGGTGACATTCTATTGAATCAAAACATCTTAGCTGAAATCATCGTAGATGGGATTCATGTTTCTAAAGAAATGGTTGATTTAACTTATCGGCTTAAGGGAGCATAAGGACTTCTTATAATAACAGACGCGATGAGGGCTAAATGCTTAAACGAGGGCATTTATGATTTAGGTGGTCAGGAAGTGGAAGTAAAAGATCATAAAGCCATACTAAAGAGCTTCGGTAGTTTAGCTGGAAGCATACTAAAAATGAACGAAGCTGCCCGAAACATGCTGGAATTTACTCATTGTTCCATGTATGACCTTATGAAGATGACATCTGAAAACGCAGTGAAAGAATTAGGTATCTGGGAGAGAAAAGAAAGTATAGAAATGAATAAAGATGCAGACTTACTCGTAGTTGATGAACATATGAATGTGCAATAAACGATATGTAGAGGACAACTAGCAAATCGATCACTTCAAGAGAGCAAATAGCATAAGTTGATCCGTCAACCAATCCACTAATTGGGAGGATATTATGCAGAAACCGTTTGGATACTCTTTACTAGCCGTCTTGACCTTAGTTATCTCCTTACTTGTTTCAACATCGCTTCATGCAGAAGAAAACAACATGATTCGTAATGGTAGCTTTGAAGATTCGAATGGTTCATTGAACAAATGGGGAGTATGGAAAGCCTCTGGAAACCCAACGATTGAAGCTATTACTGACTCGTCGATTGATGGAAGTCACGCACTATCTATTCAAAGCCCTGATGAAAATGCTCGCGCCTCGGTGTATCAAGATATTCTTGTGGAGCCAGGGGGAAGTTATCAAATTTCTGAGTGGATTAAACTTAACAATGTTCAATCCTCTTCAAAGGGAGCCTATATAAGAGTATCCTTCTATAAAGCGGATGGGCAAAGAAGTAAAGAATTCACGCTGTTTGAAGGGAAGGGAACAACAGATTGGGAGCAAGCCTCCCTGACGCTTGATATCCCTTCAACCATCACAAAAATACGCATCGAGAATTTTCTTGAAAACGGGACAGGGCAAATATTGATCGATGACGTTCAAGTTGTACCAACTACTAATATAATTCCGACAAAGCTAGAATTGAATACTTCTTATAAAGCAATGGAAATTGATGAAACATTCCAAGCTGAAGCAACTGTATTACCTGAGAACGCTACAAATAAGGAAGTCACATGGACTAGTTCTGACAACACTGTTGCAGAAGTTAATCAAACAGGACTAGTTAAAGGATTAAACAATGGTTTCGCAACGATTACAGCCACAACAGCATCTGGCTCGTTAACCGCCGCACTTACAGTAGAGATCGGTCAGGCTAATTATGTTCTTAATGGAGCATTTGAGGATGGTGACCCTGGCTCCGTCCCTCCGAAGTGGAGTACCTGGAAGCCGAAGGGAAATGGAGAAATTAAGCTTGTTACAAATCAGGTGAAGGAAGGAACACAATCTGCTTATCTACACAATACAAATCCTGATGATAGAACGTCACTCGTTCAAAGAGTTCCCATACAAGCGGAAACAACCTATGCACTATCTTATTGGATGAAGACGGAAGATATTAATGAAGGTACAGGGTCTATGGCCGTACGTATTCAATTCAAAAATGAAACATGGCAAAATACGTCAGGTATGATTTTAGTTGGAGCAATGGAAGGATCAAATGAATGGACAAAAATAACTAAACTCCTGAACGTCCCGAAAAACACGGTTACATTATCCATCGAACCAATGATGGATAGTCGAAATGGGAAAGCGTGGATTGATGATATGCAATTAGTAAAAGTGAACTATGATGAGCCACCTGAAATCAGTGCGTTTCAAGCAACGACAATCACAACAGGAGCTGTCAAGTTAAAATGGGATGTCCCTCCCGGATATAATGACCTTTTAACATATAACATTTATCGAAGCACAGAAGTTGAGTTTCCACTTAATGAGGAACATCTATTAAATAAGAGTGAAACAAACGAATGGATCGACTCGAGAACTTCCTTAGGTGCTACCTATTTTTATAAGATAGAAGCAATAATGAAAGCTACAAAAGAAAGTAGTCAATCCAATACTGCATCAGTTGAAATCACAAACGTCGAACCACCATTTAAGCCAGAGGAATTTAGCGTCCTTACTCATATAGAAAATGGCGCTGTAGGAACATGGGGATTATCTCCGGAATCGCGACTTGAGTTCATCAGAATTTATTCTTCTCCAAATAAAATTGAAAATTTAAACGAGGCCACTCTTGTAACCGAAGATCAAGCTCAGCATCCTTCACTTTGGATGGATGAAGACATTACTGATGAGTATTTCGCTATGACTGTCGTTGATGCGGAAGGAAATGAGAGCGATTTCATAACTGCTAAACAAAAAGATATTCTCCCTAAAGTCCAAGATGAACCAATAAGTCTTGATCATCCTTATTTGTATTTTAGTGAAAATGACATAGACGAACTAAAAGCTAAAATAGAAACAGAAGCATATGCAGAAGATGCATTTAAAGACTTACAGAAAAACGCAGATGAAGCAGTCCAACGAACCACAGGGGAATTTTCACTCCCGCCTACTAAGAATAACCTTCACTTGCATTTAGGAGAAATCGCAAGAGATGCCGGACTCGTTTATTGGATAACAGAGGATGATAAATACAAAGAAGCTGCCATTACGATAATGAAAGAATACGCAGATCATTACCCCGATTATCCCCTGACAGGAAGTTATGATGGGAGACTTACAGCACAAACTCTTGAAGAATCGGAATGGTTGATCAATATAGCTTGGGTATACGATATGATGCATCCTTTTCTAAATGATAATGAGAGATATAAAGTAGAAGAGAATGTATTGAAAAACGCAATAGAAGTAATTGATCGCTACCAACGAGGTCTCTCCAATTGGCAGGTCTGGCATAATGCTGCGATAGGAAATGCCGCACTCGTTTTGAAAGATATGTCACGTCTTGATCAAGTTATCAATGATCAAAAGCATGGGGCAATAAAGCAGCTTTCGGAAGGAATCCGCCAAGATGGGCTATGGTGGGAAGGTCCAAGTACGTATCATGAATATGCCATTAAACCCCTTATGTATCTTTCTGTTCCACTCTATCAATCGAATCAAGACTTATTTCATGTAAAAAATGGTGAACAATATGCTATTAAAGAAATGCTCGATTCATTAATGAATTATACGTTTGGAAATATGGCTCGCCCTGCAATCGGGAACGCTGCATATAAAACCTTACAATCTAAAATGATTTACGAAATCGGCTTCCATTACTATCAAGACCCAAAATACGCCTGGCTGATTAAACAATCCGTTGGAGAAAATCGTGAAGGTTCACTCACAGAACCTTGGGCGATATTATTTGCAGATAAAGATCTTTCTTCTGCTGATTTTTCTATTGGTACAAATGACTTTGCTCCAGAAGGGGAAAATAAGAACGGGAGCACCTTTTATCGAGATTCCGGTTTAACGATTATCCGCAATCATAAACCGGCTGAGGAAGCGATGAATGTTAGTCTTTTTTATAGTCCTCCCGGAACTCCAAATGGACATCTTCATGCAGATAAATTAGGCATTATGATGTATGCTGATTCGAAAATGTGGCTGAAAGATGCTGGTTCCCTTGGGTATGACAATCCTATGCATGTGAGCTGGGCGAAACAAACGCTAGCCCATAATACACTCGTTGTTGATCAAACGAGCCAGTATCCGCAGGGGGACTCAACATATTTATGGCAAGCTGATGAACCAGGAAACCCTTCTTCTGGTTACTTAGAACATGACTTCATTGGTCCAGTTGTGAAGCAAACCCGTGCAATAACTGAGGCAGTTTATGAAGGGGTTGCCATGGAACGCACCACTACGATGTTAGATGAGTATGTGCTAGATTGGTTTCATGCTGAAAGTGAAGACAATCATACGTACGATCTCCCTTTCCATATAGATGGAGACTTAAAGGATATCACTGTTGACGATCGAAGTAATGTCGATCAACTTCGAGATAAAGGCGGCTATCAACATTTGAATAGTTTGAAGAAGGGGATATCAGACGAGCTATGGGAAGCAACCTATCAAAAAGACGATCAGTTTTTTACCCTTACGATGCTAGGTGAAGAACAAACATCTATCTATACCGGAAATGTCTTCACTGAAATGTTGATGCCACGTAGATCGGCAAGAAAAACTGATTTTGTTTCTGTCATTCAACCTTATGAAGAAGAAAATGAAAAAGTAAATGTCATGGAAGTCCCTGTAGTGAGCGATCAATTTGCTAAAGGTGTTACTGTTTCTAGTTTGGATTTTGAAGATGCCATTATCATTGGAAACAAATTAGAACAAAAGAAAATGAACGAAATGGAATCCGACGGTGCTTTCGCTATGACAAGACATTCATTAAATGATCATAAACTAATAGGACTTTCACTTCAGGAAGGAACTTATCTTAGTTTGGATGAAACCAATCTAACACTAGATCAAGAGGGAAGTATCGAACTTAGTAAGATAGAAGAAAACTTTCGAATCGACTATCAAGGTTCTGAGAATGTGATCACTCTTTCAGGTGATTTGATAAAGCCACAGACAAAAGTATGGATGTATGATGAAGAAAAAGAGAAAATGAAAAAGTTGAAAATGAATCAGAAAAACCAACTTACTATACCCGTTAAGAATAATGATCAATTTATTTTGACAGATGGCGGGAATCCGAAAGAAGTAGCACAGCTTTATTCACATGTAGAACCTATCTTTAAAGAGCAGCAAACAGAACCAGAAGTCACTGGAGAAGTTTCCATAACCTCTGCAGAAGAAGGAGTTATTGTAGAGGGCGAAGATTTTGTTGATCAGGGGGGTGGAGAAGTCGTCATCACTCCAAAAGCCGGAGCATCAGAAGGAGTAGCTCTGAAAAACTGGGATCATGAGAACCACTGGTTGAAATGGAAAATAACGGTTCCTGAGGGCGGAACTTACAAGGCGGTTGTACGCTATTCCACTGATATGCCGAATGCTTATCGAGAATTCAAAGTAGACGACGGTCCAATGAATAGCTTTCATTTTCCGTCCACATATGGATGGGAGAATTGGGAAGATGTACGACTGGATGCTTTAGATAACCATCCGCTTCTGTTTGAACTTGAGGCAGGTGAACATGTCATTTATATGAACAACTTACTTTCCCCTTTAAATATTGACTATATTAAATTAGTAAAGAAAAACAGCTAGAATTTCATCATTATCACAAAGCAAGCGTGGATTCGAATGAGTTATTCGAATCCACGCTTGTTGTTTTATGAAGCTTTGGATTGAACGAGAGCAGCGGAAGTTGTTTTTTCTTTTCCAAATACGTGAAAAACAATATTTAAAGTAATTGCCGTTAAACTACCTGCTACAATCCCATTATCTGTTAGAATTTGAAGGCTTTGTGGCAGTTTTTCAAAAACAGATGGAGCCGCTGTCACACCTAGAC
Source organism: Anaerobacillus sp. 1_MG-2023 (assembly GCF_030547345.1). Taxonomy (NCBI): domain Bacteria; kingdom Bacillati; phylum Bacillota; class Bacilli; order Caryophanales; family Bacillaceae; genus Anaerobacillus; species Anaerobacillus sp. 1_MG-2023. The sequence goes on from NZ_JAUORD010000007.1 coordinate 73,427, forward strand.
CAACTCCAATCGAACAAGCAATAATAAAGAGGTTCTCTTGAGATTGAAAGTCTATGCGAGCAAGCATTTTAATGCCATAAGCCATTACCATACCAAACATAACAATCATAGCTCCACCAAGGACTGGTGGAGGGATAATAGTTGTGACAGCACCGATTTTTGGCACTAAACCGATTAAAATCAGCATTGAACCAACGAGATAAATAATTTGCTTCTTCTTGACACCAGATAGTTGAATTAACCCCACATTTTGTGAATAGGTCGTATAAGGAAATGCGTTAAACAATCCACCTAATACAATCGCTAGGCCTTCTGCTCTGTAGCCGTTTCTTACATCTTTCTCCGTCAGTTTTTCATCACAAATATCACTTAAAGCAAAATATACACCTGTAGATTCTACAAGACTTACAAGAACAACGAGAATCATCGTCAAGATAGCCGTCCATTCAAATGTAGGTACCCCAAAATAGAGCGGTTGAATTAAATGAAACCAGCTAGCTTCTTTAATAGGTGTTAGGTCAACCATCCCCATGTATCCGCCTACGATCGTACCAACTGCAAGTCCTATTAGGATGGCAACTGAACGGATAAACCCTTTAAAGAATCGAGTCAATAACACAATAAAGAGAAGCGTACCAAATCCAAGACTAATATTCTGTAATGATCCAAAATCAACCGAACCTTCCCCACCTGCTATATTCCCCATAGCAACGGGGATCAGGGTAATTCCGATGATGGTGACGACTGAACCAGTCACTACCGGTGGAAAGAATGCTATTAATTTGCTGAAAATAGGTGAGATTAAGATCACGAATAAACCTGCAGCGAGAATGGCTCCGTAAATGGCAGTAATACCATATGTTCCACCGATCGCAATCATTGGACCAACTGCGGTAAAGGTACAACCAAGTACTACCGGCAAGCCAATACCGAAGAAACGATTTTTCCATACTTGTAGAATACTAGCCATTCCACACATAAAAATATCAATTGAGACAAGATAAGTGAGTTCCTTTCCACTTAACCCCAGGGCCCCTCCTACAATGAGTGGTACAACGACAGCTCCTGCATACATGGCAAGAACATGTTGAATGCCTAGTGATAAATATTTCAGGCTATTCATACGATACTTCCCTCACTCACAAAGGTAACTTTTCCAGCTTCTAGTTTAGCGATTTTCGCTAACGATTCCACCCTAATCCCATTTGAGCGAAGGCGTTTCCCGCCATCTTGAAATGCCTTTTCAATAACAATACCAATTCCAGCTACCGAAGCACCTGACTTAGAAACAACTTCCATGAGACCTTCCGCAGCTTGTCCATTTGCAAGGAAGTCATCAATAACAAGTACGTGATCTTCTTCATTTAAAAATTTACTCGAAATGGTGATTGTATTCGTTTCTTCTTTAGTGAAAGAATACACATCTGCCGTTAACAAGTCCTCCTGTAATGTGAGCGACTTTCGCTTTCGAGCAAAAATAAGCGGTACATTAAGGGTGAGGGCAGCAAAAACAGCCGGTGCAATACCAGATGATTCAAGTGTAACGACTTTTGTAATGGAATCTCTTTGAAATTTACTCGCAAATGTCTCACCAATTTCCTTCATAAGTACTGGATCTACTTGATGATTTAAGAATGAATCTACTTTTAAGACAGCGTCAGATAAAGCTAAACCTTCTTGACTAATTTTGTTCATTAAATTTTCCATATAATTTCCTCCTTCAATACAAAAACCCGAAGAACATCGTCGCTCACAGAAGAGTGAGCAACATGCCTCCGGGAATATAGATAAAGAAAGAGTCTACAGTAATTAAACTGATGGTTGCTCACTCATAGTCGAATCATTTACGGTGATCCGGTAGAAACTTGCAAGCCATATTCTTGCGGTTATATGAGTGATGTTCTTATTCAGGTTATGATTGGTATTATAAACTAGCATTCAAATCAATGTAAAGACAAATCTTAACAATGACTTACTCTTAATCAACTTCGTTCGGTTTTCAAAGAAATAACGTTATTTGCAAACATCAGAACATTTTAACTCATGTGTTATAGGAGAATTGATTAATCAGTCGTTAATTCTGATAACAACTTATAGGACTTTTTCCGCTTTTCATAATCATATACAGAAGAGATCACCATCATTTCATCCGCTTGCGTTTCATCAAGAAATTCCTGCATTTTTCGTTTGACTGTTTCAGGACTACCAACAATAGAAGTAGCTAGCTGCTGATCAAGTGCCGCAAGCTCATATTCACTCGCATTTAGCTTTTCAACAGGCGGTTGGATAGGCGCTTCATGATTACGAATCAAATTTAAAAATTGCTGTTGTAAAGTCGTAGACAGATAATTTGCTTCTTCATCTGTATCTGCCACAATCACGTTTACACCTACCATTGTATAAGGTTTATCGAGTGCTTTCGAAGGCGTAAAACTTCGGTGATACGTTTGGAGCGCACTAACTGTATTTTTAGGAGAAAAGTGACTTGCGAAAGAATAGGGCAACCCTAATTTTCCAGCAAGCTCTGCACTGTATAGGCTAGATCCTAATAACCATGTTGGTACGTTAAGACCTTTACCAGGAATAGCTCGTACTGGAGATGATCCCGGGCTCATAGAAGGATCAAAATATGAGCGAAGTTCAGCGACTTGTTCTGGGAAATCCTGAGCCATGCTTCCAGTGCCTCGTCTTAATGCAAATGCTGTACGCTGATCAGTTCCAGGAGCTCGTCCAAGTCCCAAATCAATCCGTCCAGGGAATAGCGATTCTAGTGTTCCAAACTGTTCAGCAATGACAAGAGGGGAATGGTTTGGAAGCATGACTCCACCAGATCCAACACGAATGGTTGAGGTACCCGCAGCAACATGTCCAATCACAACTGATGTAGCAGAGCTTGCGATGTAGGGCATATTGTGGTGCTCAGCTAGCCAGAACCGATTGTACCCAAGTTTCTCTACGTGTTGAGCGAGGTTTCTTGTTCGTTCTAAAGCATCGGATATAGTTTCTCCATCCATAACAGGAGCTAAATCTAGTACTGAGTATTTAATATCAGATAATTTTTTTTGACTAGTTGACATAATTTCATCTTCTTTCTCTATTCGGAGTGTAAAAGGGGGATTTTCTTTCAAGAAAAACCCATATTCAATTTTATCAGCAGGTATACTAATTTAAAAACAATATGCTCTAACACTCCTATCTTGACTCGCTACTCGTAAAAGAGAGGTTTGCTTATCTACTATTTTGTACATACTGTTAAAAAAATAGTAGGAGAGAATATTATGAGCGAAGCACGATATCGCATTATGTTTTCGTATCGAATGAGGAGCGTTGGATTTCTATGTATACACTGCTTCGATACACATGATAAACAAATTGTAACTATTCCGATTTACTCAAGTTATGAAGGAATTGACGTCCATCACGAGACTTTTAAGAAGCTTCCTGAACTGTTGCAAGAAACCTTATTAGAAGAGAAACAAAAGCTTGATGCTGGATTTTATTCAATTCGTACTTGGAACATCGAAAACTTAGGATAACCCTTTAAACGTTCTCACAGAGAGAACGTTTTTTGTAAATTCAAAATTACAAATGAGGGGTAAACTACTAAACTTTCAATTCAATTGCATTTCTATCCATATTTTGGTTGAAATAAAGTATAAATAAATGACTCTATATTCTATTCTCATAAGCTTGTATTATTTATATACTTAATTTAGAAAATTTAGAAAAATAAAAGCTAAACAGACTAAAGGGGGTAAGACACAATTGATCAAGGTGAGAAGTGAAGGCTCTAGTTTACCTTAAAAGCGAATGTAGAAGAGGATTTAATTAAATAATCAGAACTTTATTTTTCCGTGAAGTTGACCCGACAACCCTATCAATTCAAAGTAGAACTGATTCATTATTATGATAAACTAGAAAAGATTAGTTTCAGGAAAAAGTGAAATGAACTTCATCTATTACGATTGAAAAAGGAGAGGTTTTTATGAAAAGCAAAAAGTTGCGTCATGTCCTTATACCTGCGTTATCTCTTTCATTATTGCTTTCTGCTTGTAACTTATCGTCTGGAGCTGACAGCGAATCTGGTAGTGAGGAAGTAGAAGTCATTCGACAAGGGGTAAACTTACCTGACCCAGAAAATGACGTTATTAAGCAAGAACTAGATGAGGCACTTGGTTTTCCAGTGAATCTCTCCGTTAATCCTAATGACTATGAAAACAAATTAAACGTTCGTTTATCGGCAGGGGATTATCCTGATTTGTTTCAAGTTAGTCGAGCTGCTCTAGTAGAATATGCTAACAAAGGTTTACTACTAGACCTTGATCCTTATATGGACGACCTTAAGGAAGTTCAAGATTTTATTGGAGAAGATAATGTTGAAAAAGCGAAGGTAAATGATAAAGTTTATGCGGTGACTGTTCCTGCAAGCATACCTTTCTATACGTACTGGGTTAGGAAAGATTGGTTAGAAGCATTGAACATGGAAATGCCTAAAACAGTAGATGATTTATATGAAGTAGCAAAAGCCTTTCGAGAAGATGATCCAGATGGGAATGGGCAAAAAGATACTTATGGTCTTACTGGATCAGGAGTAAGCGCTTTCCAACCGATACTTGGTGCTTATGGTGTAGGAATGCCAAAAAGCTTTTATAAAGAAGACGGTGAATTAGTGAACTCATTTCATGATCCTGATATGAAAGAAGCTCTCACTGCTGTTACGAAGTTTGTTGAAAACGATGTAACGGACCCTGAAATTTTTAGTAATACAGGTAACGAGCCTCAACAAAAAGCGTTTCAAGGTAAATTTGGGATTTTATTTGATGGATGGGCGAATTTAACGAGTGATGCTTATATTGAACAATACAAAGCAGTAGATCCAGATGCTGAGTGGGTACAGCTTACAGCAATTGAAGGACCTGCAGGAAAATCAGCAGGAACGTGGGATATAGGTCAAGCTAATGGCTTTTATGCTATTCCGAAAGCACTTGAAGACCAACCAGAAAAGCTGGAAAAAATATTTAAACTTCTTAACTATGTAGCATCTGATGAGGGATCTAAACTCGTTCAATATGGTATAGAAGGAGAACATTATAACAAAGAAGATGGCAAGATTGTCCCAACGGACAAACTGGCTGAAGAAGGTGGCTACTTCTGGCTTTACCAATTCACTGGTCGACCTGAAATGGAGTACCTATCAACGAAATTCTCAAAACAAACGGAATACATCGAAGCTTCCGCAGACGCTCCGCGTATTGAATCTCTAAATGGGTATATTGATTATCCAGAGGGCTATAATTCAGCAGATGCTGATCGATTCTCTGAAGAAGAAATGATTAAATTTATAAGTGGACAACGTGACCTTAGTGAGTATGATGAATTCTTGAATAAATTAGATACAACATTTAATTATCAGATGATGCTTGATAAAGCAGAAGAAGATATTAAAAAACTAGATCAATAATTATACTACCAAAGAAACAGCGCGTTCTCTATCAACCGAGAAGGCGCTGTTCTTTAGTGAGACTTAAAGTAACATAATTGCAATCCATCCAATCACCCCTGTTGCAATAGCATAGAACAACATTGGACCAAGTGTCATTCGAATAATTGTTCCTTCTTTTCCAACCATGCCAACAACAGAAGCAGCTGCAACAACGTTTAAAACACAAATCATATTTCCCGCGTTAGCCCCAAGTACTTGAAGTGAGAGAACGAGTTGTTCATTCATTTGAAGCTGATCCGCTACGCTAAATTGAAAAAGTGAAAACATCATGTTGCTAAATGTCGCACTACCAGAAATGAATGAACCGAGAGCACCGATAAACGGGGCAACAAGTGGCCACGCATCACCAACCACATTTGAAACAAGTGTCGCTAGCTCCATTGGCATACTCATGAGATCAGCATCATTCATTCCTGAGTTAATAAAAATCCGAACCATCGGAACAGCCGTTCCAAGTGCAATAACCGTACCAACCATCGTTTTCATGGAATCCACTACCGTATTCTTAACCGACTTTAGAGGCATTTTATGAAGAAAGACTGTTGCTACTATGACAACAATAAAGATGGTTCCAGGTAGATACAAAGGTTCAAACGAAGTGCTGATCTCTGTTCCTAGAATATGGTTCAAACCAATTTTAACCGACCTTAGCCATCCTTTTAAAGGCAATACATCCAAGCGTGTTAGCACTAATAAAAGCGCAACGAGTAAATAGGGCAACCACGCAAGCCACAAAGGTAGCGCTTTTGAAGGTTTCACATATGTTTCTTTTGCACTGTTGAAATCCCAGGCCTCATCAGGTAGAAGAAAACCTCTTTTGGCAGCCGGAACGACAATTGTGAGTCCAACAAGACCACCAATGATGGATGGAAATTCAGGGCCTAAGAAGGTGGCTACGATAAATGCGGGCAGTGTAAAGCTCACTCCTGCAAATATAGCGAACTTCCATAAAGAAAGACCTTCCTTCCAAGAATGGTTTTCACCAAAAAAACGTGTTAACATCATGACTAAAATAAGTGGGATAAAAGTACCTACGAAAAGATCAATCATGACAGCACTTTGAGTGACTGCCTGCAAATATTCAGGCATCGATTGCTGTCCAATAGAAGCTGTTACTTGATCCGCGACAGCTGAACCCTGTCGGAGTCCTTGATCGACCCCGACGATAATTGGTGTTCCAACTGCGCCAAAAGAAACAGGGCTGCTGTCAGCAATAAGAGCCATCGCAACTGCGGCAAGAGGAGGAAAGCCTAATGCTACAAGGAGTGGTGCTCCAATTGCTGCTGGCGTTCCAAATCCTGCTGCCCCTTCAATAAATGCCCCAAATAACCAGGCGATAATAATTAGCTGAACCCTTCGATCTACGGATATTCCCATAAATCCCGTGCGAATTGCGTCAATCGCTCCGCTATTTCGTAGCGTGTTTAATAATAAAATCGCTCCGAATACAATCCAAATAATCGACAAAGCTATGATTAATCCTTCAATGAATGCTGCTGTCATTTGTATCATCGGTATTTTCCATATCGTATAGGCCATTAACGCGGTGAGGAGTAAACTTCCCGGCATAGCTTTCGTTGCAGGTAAACGCAAAAGAACAAGTAAGATAAACACCGCTAAAATAGGAGTTAATGCTGTAAAAAGTTGAAGTCCGTTCATTTTCATCACCTTTTCTCGTATATGCTTATATGTGACGTCTTTCACATATAAGCATATACGAAATACAATTCCCCATATGTGATAAAAGTCACTCTTCTAGTAAACCATTAAACCTAACAATAAAAAGTCTGGTAAAATAACTGTGAAGCAATAATGAAGGAGTTGCTAATATGCTAAAAAAGGTAGATTATTTTTTCTATCCCGTTGAAGTCACTCAGCCTACCGGAGCAGAGGTTACTTACTACTGGGAAATTAGCGTGGCAGAATATGAAGGCAAAATTTATGCTTATGCCAAGGCAGATGAATTCGGAAGAAAAATCCGCTGGCATCAGAGCGATCAGCTTGACAAAGAAAGTGCTCTTGCTGTCATTCAAGAAAAGTGCAAATCGCAAAGTAAATAGCCTAAAAGCTAACGAAGCATATTTCGTTAGCTTTTTCCGTTTAGCACATCATTACATATTTAAGCTGTTCAAATTAACATGCGTTCGATACATTCAGGGTAGGATGATAAAAAGAGGCAACAAGATAGGGTGATGAAAATATGAATCAGAAAATCATAATCCTTAGCACACTTTTATTAGCTCATATTCTACTTTTTTTAAGCTTTGTTCGCTTCCCTGGAACATTTTGGCCAGTTTTTACAGTAACACTAGCCATCTTAATATTCTTAAGTGTGAAAACAGGAGCACTTAAGTTTAAAAAAATCACGTTCAAACATTGGCTTTATATCGTCATTAGTGCGATATTGTTATATATTCTTTCCTATATAGGAATTGCAGGAATCAAGTGGGTTTATCCTTCTTTATTTGAAGAGATGGAGCGGTTTTATGATGTGGTCCAACCAGTTAAAGCCTGGCATTTCATTAGTCTTGTACTGATCGTCATTCCGGGAGAAGAAATCTACTGGCGAGGATATATTCAGCAACAGTTGAAGAAGTACAAAGAGGGAGACACGACCCTTATAGCGACCATTTTATATGCGACGGCTCATCTTTATTCCGATGCGTATTTATTAGTACTAGCTGCAATCGGAGGTGGAATGGCCTGGGGATGGCTTTATGAAAGAACAAAGAACTTTTGGGTGCCATTATTATCACATATCTTCTTTGATTTACTCATTTTAGTTATTATTCCATTACTGTAAGTAACACGACTAAAGACTTTTCCAGAAGGGAAAGGTCTTTCTTTGTTTTATAAACTTAGTCACTATATGTTACAGTCTAATAGGTAAACGAGCGAAGCTTCTTGAAAACATAGGCTATTTTAGACTATATTCTTCACTATTCTGGACTAAGCGGTTGCGACTTGGTTATACTTCTAGTAGTATTAGACTGAATGGCTAAGAATTGAAAAGAGGGTTATAAATGAAAGAATCTATATACGGATTAACGTTTGATCAGCTAACTGAATGGTTGCTAGAACGTGGTCACAAAAAATTCCGTGCCTCCCAAGTATGGGATTGGCTCTATAAAAAGCGTGTTAAAGAATTTTCTCAAATGAATAATGTAAACAAAGACTGTATCAAACTTTTGGAAGAAAACTTTGCGATTCAGACATTAACTCAGGAAATCAAGCAGGAATCTTCTGACGGTACGATCAAGTTCTTGTTCAAATTACAAGACGGGAACGTTATTGAAACGGTACTTATGCGTTTCCATTACGGTCAATCTGTTTGTGTAACGACACAAGTAGGGTGTAATATCGGTTGTTCCTTCTGTGCAAGTGGACTTCTTAAGAAGAGCCGTGACCTTACAAGCGGTGAGATTGTTGAGCAAATCATGAACGTGCAACACGCACTTGATGAAAAGGCGAATGAAGAACGCGTCAGTCATATTGTTATTATGGGAATCGGTGAACCTTTCGATAACTATGATAATATGATGGACTTCCTTCACATCGTTAATTCTCAAAAAGGACTTTGTATTGGCGCGCGCCACATTACGGTTTCAACAAGTGGTCTTGCGAAGCAAATTTACGACTTTGCCAATGAAGATCTTCAGGTGAACCTTGCGATTTCTCTACATGCTCCTAATGATGAGTTGCGTACGAAGATTATGAAAATCAATAAGGCTTATCCGCTTGGAAAATTAATGCCTGCGATTGATTATTATCTTGAGAAAACCAACCGCAGAATTACGTTTGAGTATATTATGTTGAGAGACGTCAATGATCACGTAGAAGAAGCGAAACAACTTGCGAATCTTCTCGCTGACAAACGTCATCTTTCTTACGTAAACTTGATTCCATACAATCCAGTTGATGACCACTCTTATCAGCGTAGTGAAAAAGAATCGATTCTTGCGTTCTATGATACGCTTAAGAAAAACGGTATTAACTGTGTGATCCGTCATGAGAACGGAACAGATATCGATGCTGCATGCGGTCAGCTTCGCAGTAAACAAGTAAAGAAACTCGAAAATGCAGGTAAATAATTCAATTAAGACGCACCTTTAAAGGTGCGTCTTTTTTTATGTAGGGTAATTGACACACTCTCAAACGGGGGAAGCATACACTGTAAACAAAAACGTTTATTTTTAGAAAATAGATGTTTATATATGGGAGATGAATTATGAAAGGATTTATTATTGTCCTTTGTTTTCTCTTTTTATGGATTGCAACAGGTATTTCTTCCGATTATAACCGCTCAAATCCACCTTTCGAATTAAGTGGAGAGGAAGCAAGTGTGAGGTCTGGTTACAATTATCTTCACGTCATTATATTTAACGACCAATTGTCAAGGTTAGACGTTTATGATCAAAATGGTAATCTTGTGAAGGTTTATTATGAGGAAAGCTTAAAAGAGCTCTATCCATCTGCTACCTATCTAAATGCAGAAATTGATGATGAAAAATTGTATCTTATCTTTGAAGAAGAGAACGGACAAATCATTTCAAAAAGAATTGTCGTTGGTGCAAGAGGATCTTTATCGTTTATGCCTGAAAGAAAATAGAAAGGGCTGATAGAATAGATCAGCACCCTCCATGACACTCCTTGTTCACACAGTCTTGCTTCTTATGTGACTTCTTTTTATATCCCTTTACATGGTAATAAATAGTTAGACAATAGCGCCCCGTACAGACGGAGTGCTTCTTATGTCCATGGGGGTGTTGAATAGAACCGGTTTCTTTTCGACGATCTCTTGCTACAATCGTTACTTTACACAGTTGTTGATATGTTCTCGTTCTCGTATTTCCCTCTGGCACATAAAATGCAGGTTCATGACAGTGATCAATTAATACCTCGACTTCCTCACAAACCCCACCATCGTAATAAATTGATAGAGTTCCTGATACTGGTCCTATATCTCCAACCGCTTCCCATATTGGGGCATAAGGGTTGAGGAGTGGATCAATTCGAAAGACGCCACAGATATTTTCTTCCACCAGCTCTCCCTTTGATTGATGGGGACGACGCCTTTCACATAAGGGGTGATCTTCTTGAAACAACGATTTACTTCTTGACATAAGAGCACATCCTTAAACTTCCTTTTATATAGTAAATGCATGGACATTTGTTTTGTATAGATAAGCGTCCAAGTCAATCCAAAAATAAGTATGACAAAAATCATTATTCCTATTTATTGAAATAGCTTATTTAGCTTTCGTTTTTCATTTTTAAATGAAATTAACGAAATAAAAAAACACTCTCCGTCGTAGGACTTCATCGAGTGCAATAGATTATAATCCTGCTGTATATTGAAGATCCATTTCAACAGTAGCTGTACAGAAAACATCTGGGGTTGGAGGCGTAGCAGAAGTACACTGAATTTGAATCAATGTTACGTTCGTTAGTTCTAATACTAAAGAAGATTGTGCATCAACCGTATACTCAATTGCAGCGCCTGTGTCATCCGTTACAATGAGGGTCATAACGCAATCATTTGCTACTGAACTAGTATTGATGATTGATAAAATTCCGCTAGCTAATGAAGGAGCTGGAGTACCTGCTGGAGCAACAAACAAATCAACGGGAACTGGGGCTGCCTCATCTTGACATATTGTACGAACCGGTAGACACCTTTTTATTGCCATTAACGTTGGATTATTACCAAAGAAGTTTGGTGATGAACATGGAGCAGGACAGCAAAATGATGAAGATGAACTTGAATTACACATAATGTATTTCCTCCTGAAGATTTTATTTTTCTTTACATCCTCAATGTATGTCCCAGGATATGTACATGTATAAACGGATGTCCAAGTTTTACGAATTAAGTTGATTAAACTTGAAAAAATGTTTAATTAGGTCCATTCACCGTGTCTCCTGAAGCATTTTCTACTATTTTCAAACTTTTTATTTGAATTTCAAACATTTATTAACAATTATAGGTAAACTAACATTGGGTAAAATGCTTCAATACTTAAGGAGGAATACATATGAATAACAACAAGTTTAGTAAAACACTTATTGCTGCGCTATCGATCGGTTTAATTGCCGGACCTATTGTTCAAACTCCAGCTCATGTAGAAGCCTCAAATGCGAATGTTCACTTACGCCTCATGGAAACGACTGATATTCATACGAATATCGTAAATTATGATTATTATAAGGATCAGCTTACGAATGAGTTTGGACTCGCCAAAACAGCCACATTAATTAACAAAGCTCGTGGTGAAGTTGAAAACAGTTTATTATTCGATAACGGCGATTTACTACAGGGAAATCCGCTTGGTGACTACGTTGCAAAAATCGACCCTCTAAAGAAAGGGGAAACACACCCTGTATACAAAGCCATGAACCTTCTGAATTATGATGCAGGGAACATTGGAAATCACGAATTTAATTTTGGTCTCGATTTCCTTCAGACAAGCCTAGCCGGCGCGAACTTCCCATACATAAATGCGAACGTGTATGTAGATGATCACGATGATGATCCATCAAATGATCAAAACTTTTTCACTCCTTATCAAATTCTTGATAAAACCGTGAAAGATGACTCAGGAACGGAACATCAACTGAAAGTAGGCGTGATCGGATTCGTTCCTCCACAGGTGATGCAGTGGGATAAGGCTAATCTTGAAGGGAATGTGATCGTAAAGGACATTGTTGCAACAGCTAATAAATACGTGCCAGTAATGAAGGCAGAAGGGGCCGATATTATTGTCGCCATACCTCATTCTGGCTTTGAGAAGGCAGCACCACAGGGAAATGACGAGAATGCCGTTTACTACTTAAGCGAAGTGGAAGGCATCGATGCCATTTTATTTGGACATGCCCACAAAGTATTCCCTGGAGATAACAGCTTTCAAGGAGTTGATGGAGTGGATAATACAAAAGGAACCATTAATGGAGTCGCTTCCGTCGAGCCAGGTTACTGGGGAGATCACCTAGGGGTAATCGACCTATCTTTAACGGAAGATAATGGGGAATGGTCAGTGAACGATTCCAAATCTGAAGCTCGTCCCATCTATGATAAAGTAACCAAAACACCACTTGTAGAAGCAGACATGGATATCGTGAATGCAGTGAAAGACGATCATGAAGCGACAATTGATTATGTGCGAACAGCTGTCGGTGAAACAACTGCACCCATAAACAGTTACTTTGCGCTCGTTAATGATGATCCGTCCATCCAGATTGTAACCAATGCTCAGAAATGGTATGTAGAAAACAATATTCAGGGTACCGAATATGAAGGTATTCCAGTTCTATCCGCAGGCGCTCCATTTAAAGCGGGCGGTCGAGGGGGTTCGTCCTACTATACGGATATTCCTGCTGGGGACATTGCGATTAAAAACACAGCTGATCTTTACGTATATCCGAATACACTGAAAGCGGTGCTGTTAAATGGTGACGAACTGAAGGATTGGCTTGAAATGTCAGCAGGCCAATTTAATGTAATCAACAAAAAAGATAAACAGGAACAGCCTTTAATTAATCCTGATTTCCCTTCTTATAACTACGATGTGATTGATGGCGTTACCTATCAAATCGATGTTACAGAACCTGCGAAATATGATATGAGTGGGAGTGTAGTAAATGCTGATGCAAATCGAATTAAATCGCTAAAATACAACGGAGAAAAGGTAACGAAAGACATGTCCTTTATCGTTGCTACAAATAATTACAGAGCGACAGGCGGGGGCCACTTTCCGCACTTAGACGGTTCGAATATTGTCATTGATTCCCCTGATGAAAATAGACAAATTTTAATTGACTATATTCTTGAAAACAAAACAATTAATCCAACAGCTGATCAGAACTGGTCATTTCACACAGTTAATAAGAAGAAACTGAACGTCACTTTTGAATCCTCGTTACAAGCCAAAACCTATGCGGAAAGCATTCAAACGATTCATTTTGTTGATGAAACAGAAAATGGTTTCGCTAAATATACACTCGACTTAACGAAACAGAAAAAAGAAAAGCATCATCATAATCATAAGGGCGAGCACGGCCGCCATCGTTAAGAACGAATTCACGCCAATTCATCAGAATTGGCGTTTCTTATTTTAAGAATTTATCCGATGCAAACAATAGTAGAATATTTACTGATATAATGGAATTACTATCGTACAGAAAGGGATTTATATGACACAAAGCCTGACAAGCACCCAAAGAGATGAGCTTTTTTCAGATCTGACAAATGAGCAACAAACGTATGTAATGAATTTTCTTAAACGCGGTAAAAAAACGGCTTTTGCGAATGTCATAGCTAGAAGTAAAGGGCGGATGATTCCAAGTGGGGCAACGGATGAAGAAATCAGGATGCTGCTTGATGATTGGATACTAGAAGATTACATCGATGCGGGCTTCGTTTCAGATGATTTAAAATGTGAGTGCGGTCGCTCTTTACGGTATCAGTATGTTGTTCGACATGCAAAAACAGGAAAAACACGGCGTTTCGGGATAAATCATTTCGAAGAGCATACCGGATTACCCGCTTCCATTGTGAGAGAAGTTGTGAAGGGATTTATGGAAATAGATTATGAGTTGGATGAGCTACTGTTGAAAAGACAGAACGGCTATCCTACATACGACATTCCTGAAGGATTGAACCTTCCACAAGACATTGAACAGCCACTTTCATTAAATCTTCCATTACTAGATCTACAAGAAAAAAGGCTAAACAGTTTAATCAGATCTTATCGTGAAGACCAAGAAGCTTTTCAAAGAGGGAGCAACACTGTAGAACAAGTAGTCAACCCGAAAAGCAACCAGGAAGAACCGAAATCAGAAGAGGAATTACAAGGTTCTTTTGATTTGTTCGCGGAAGATGTTCAAGAACCTTTACAAGAAAAGACAAGCGAGAAACCTAAGGAAACCTATTTTGTAGGAGACCTTTCATTTACAACACAGGAAGCGGTAGACTCCTATATTCAGCAAGGTATGGAAAGTGCTCTGATGATTTGTGAGCTTTTGATTAAGGAAGGAAAGGTACAAGACAAGAGATACTCCACAAAGAAACCAAAAATTTATTTTGCTGTTTGTACCTACCTCGATTCATTTGTTGCATCTGGATCAATGTCAGTCGAGCCGATAGGGCGTGAAGATCGCATCTATCGACTGAAAAGCAAGAGATCATCTTAACATTTCATAATTATCAGATAAGTGATTGACATTTCCAGTTAACCGGTCTATAATTTCACACATGTTCAAAAATTAAATCAACACTCTTATCAAGAGCGGCGGAGGGAATAGGCCCTATGATGCCCGGCAACCTTTCAACTACGGTTGAAGCTGGTGCCAAATCCTACAGGTGATATCACCTGGAAGATAAGAGGAGGATTATGTTAGCAAACCCTCTTCTTATTGTTTAAGAAGAGGGTTTTTTATTTTATCCAGAAAAGGAGCTGTTACACATGAAAAGAACACTTGAAGAACGATTGCAAGATGGTCCAGTTATTTGCGGGGAAGGTTATCTATTTGAATTAGAGCGTCGTGGTTATTTACAAGCAGGATCATTCGTACCTGAAGTTGCCCTAGACAATCCTGAAGCGCTAAAACAAACGTATCGTGATTATATGCTTGCAGGTTCAGATGTCGTACTTGCTTTTACGTATAATGGTCACCGAGAGAAAATGAGGATTATTGGAAAAGAAGATTTGTTAGAACCGCTCAATAGACAAGCTATCCGCCTGGCTAAGGAAGTTGCGAAAGAACACCCTGAAGAAGAAGCGCTAGTCGCAGGAAACATTTCAAATACAAACTTATTTGATCCTGAAGATGAGGAAAGTAAGGAACAAATTCGATCGATTTTTGCTGAAATGGTGAAATGGAGCAAAGAAGAAGGCGTTGATTTCATCAATGGGGAAACTTTCTACTACTATGAAGAAGCAAAAATAGCGCTAGAAGAGATTCAAAAGCAGGATCTTCAAGCTGTAATTACACTCGGACTCATGAGTGAGAACATTTTAAGGGATGGCTATACCGTTGAAGAGGCTTGCCGTTTGTTAGAAGAACAAGGAGCACTAGTTGTTGGAATGAACTGTTTTAGAGGTCCGGCTACAATGCAACCATACATTGAAAAAATCAGACAGTCTGTTAACGGATACGTTGGAGCTCTTCCAATTCCTTATCGTACATCAGAAGAACACCCAACATTCTTTAACTTACCAGACGGTGGCTGTGCGTGTACATTGCCAACAGAGACGACCTTTCCAACCTCTTTAGATCCGCTTTATTGTAACCGTTATGAGCTAGCGGAATGGGCTAAGGAGGCACAGCAGGTTGGGGTCAATTACTTGGGACTCTGTTGCGGCGCTTCTCCAAGCATGCTGCGAGAGGTGGCTGAAACAGTTGGCAGAACAACTGTAAACTCGGTATATTCTCCAAATATGGAAAAGCACTTTTTGTTTGGAACTGATGAGACATTGAAAGATAACAATACGGCTTATAGAGCAAAGGCCTAATTTATAACAACAACCGGAGAACTTAATTTCTCCGGTTGTTGTTTTTTTACCAAAAACCTATTTGTAGACCTGTACTACAGTATTTAAAGCCATTTTTACATAGGAGATTATATCTACTACATTTTTTCTATAAACTGATTATTTTTGATAACGTTGGCGATGATTAGTAACAGTATCAGTTGAAGAGTAACGAATACAATGGTTTTTGCATTTGATAGGATAACAGCATTTTTCCAATCACGATGTCTGAAATTGATTTTTCCGCTATATAAGTTGCTTTCCAAGTAACATTCTTTTCGAATTAAAGGCTTCTTTTATGAAAAACATCATATTTATGAAGTAGTTGTGTTATTATTTTAAATGTGTTTGAATATGTCCATGAAACATTATTGAACTCAAACCACAATGAAAACGAACTGTTTTATAAGCGAGGTAGCCTATGAATAATCAAAATGTATTAAATGAACTCCGCTCCATTTTACCCAGTGCGGAACTGAAGATAAATGAGCCATTAAATGCACATACGTATACAAAAATGGGTGGATGTGCGGATGTCCTTGTGTTTCCTAACACGCTAGAGGACGCACGAGCAGCAGTTGAGTACGCCTATCAATCTAACTATCCATTAACCATTTTAGGAAAAGGCTCTAATGTTATTATCCAAGATGGAGGCATTAGAGGAATTGTCCTGAATCTTTCTTCACTAAAAGCCATTCAAAAAGAAGAAGAAAAAGTTATTGCTCAAGCTGGCGCACGTATTATTGATGCTTCTGAATTTGCTCGAGACAGCAAACTAAGTGGACTCGAATTCGCTTGCGGGATCCCAGGCTCTGTCGGCGGAGCTGTTTATATGAACGCAGGAGCATACGGTGGAGAAATCGCGGATTGTCTCGAAAGCGTTCTTGCTGTAACAAAAGAAGGAAAGCTCGTTAAATTGACAGCTGATGAACTTGATTTATCTTACCGTCATAGTAATGTAGAAGAAAATGGTCTTCTTGTCCTTGAAGCTACTTTCAAGCTTAAAGTTGGAGAGTATGAGGATATTAAAGCAATCATGGATGACTTAACGGAAAAACGTGAAACAAAGCAACCGCTAGAATACCCTTCATGTGGCAGTGTGTTTAAACGACCTCCTGGCCTTTTTGCTGGTAAGCTCATTCAGGACTCACAGCTTCAGGGTACACGAATCGGTGGAGCTGAAGTCTCCAAAAAGCATGCTGGCTTTATTGTAAATATCGATAATGCGACAGCGACTGACTATCTGGACGTGATTCATCATGTGCAGCGAACAGTAAAAGAAAAGTTTGATGTCGATCTTGAACGTGAAGTTCGCGTCATAGGGGAACCACCTGAAAAACCATAATTCACATGACAGCCGCTCTTACAAAAAGAGCGGCTTTTTAGTGTTCTTTCACTGATATTCGATAAATCTGTGAACATATGAAATCTGCACAATAAGTGCATACTTTACGGATAAAGTAGATATTGGCATACAATTCCAAAGTCTAGAGGAGGACTATTATGAAAAGTAAAACTCAATTGATTGGTGTAATAACATTATCAATGGCGCTCATTCTTGCTGCTTGTGCAAACAACAATGAACAAGTAAATGGAAACTCTACTAACACAGAGGCAAACTCTGAAAGTAATATGGAAGGGATGAATCATTCAGGCTCTGCTGAGGTACCTGAAGACCTACAAAAGTCTGAAAATCCCACTTATCCAGAAGGTAGCACGGCGATCATTGAAGCGAACCATATGAAAGGAATGGAAGGTGCAGAAGCAACTATTGTGGGGGCATATGATACGACAGCTTATGTTGTAACTTACACCCCTGAAGATGGCGGAGAACCCGTAGAAAATCATAAATGGGTCATTCATGAAGAACTGGAGGATCCCGATGAAGCTCCACTTCCATCTGGAACTGAAGTAACATTAATGGCTTCTCATATGGAAGGAATGGAAGGTGCGATTGCAACGATCGAATCTGCTACAGAAACTACCGTATATATGATCGACTACACACCAACAACTGGTGGCGAAAAAGTAACGAATCATAAATGGGTAACGGAAGACGAATTAACCGTAACTGAATAATTGACCATTCATAACCCGAACTGGTTAGGTTCGGGTTATTTTAAAGAGGTTCACTAATATCTGCCGTTCTTCCACTAGATTTTCTAACGCTATCGTCACATACAAGTAGAAAGGATGAAAAGTTTTGAAGAAAATATCGCTCTATACAATAGGTTTAATTCTCACTGTAATACTATCTGCTTGTCAAAATGATCAATCGTCACTAAATGAAAATCAATCAAATGATACAGGACAAAAACAAGCAAATCTCGCATCCATCAGTAACTCTGCCATTTATAAAGAAGCTGATAGAAAACAAATCGATCATGTCCACGGGATCGGTTATCCCGGTAACCGTAATGAACTGCTAGTGGCTACTCACGACGGTCCTCTAATTTATCATAATCAAATCTGGTACGAAGCGACTACAAACAAAAATGATTATATGGGATTCCAAGCTGTAGCTGATGGATTTTATAGTAGTGGACACCCTGGAGAAGGATCTGCGTTACCAAATCCACTTGGATTAATCAAAAGTACAGACCGAGGCAAGACAATAGAAAAGCTAGGTTTTCAAGGCGAAGCTGATTTTCATTATTTAGCTGTGGGATATGAAACGAACGCCATTTATGCAGTAAATCAACAAAGAAATAGCGAAATGGAAATAGGCGTCTATTATAGTGAGGACGCTAAGAAGTGGGTGGATGTCGCGTTAAAAGGAACTCCCGATCAAATAAGTGGGTTATTCACTCATCCAAGTAAGACGAACCTTGTTGCTATAACCTCTCCTTCCGGGTTATATCTCTCTCGTAATCAAGGTGAGTCGTTAACTCGAATCACGAAAGAAGTAGCTGTTAGTACAATGGTTTTTCTAGAGGATCGCTTTATTTATGCAGTGCAGGAACCTAGGAATCAGCTCATTGTTCAATCATTGCAAGACGGTGAAGAGGAAGAAGTGACTATGCCTAATCAATCTTTAGACGCCATTGATTATGTTACAGTCAATCCACAAAATGAGGATGAGGTTGTCTTTCATACAATAAGTGGTAGTCTTTATCAAACAACTGACAATGGGGAATCGTGGACTACTTTAATCAATGAAAGGCAAATCAAGAAATAAGTTGATTTCGGAGAAGAACCCGTATTCTATTCCCTTCGTTTATCAAGAATTTGTGCAGAAAGAATGAAATTTCCTATCCTTCAACTTTATTTGCTAATGACGTTTAATCTGGATCAAATAGGAAAATATGACAGTGTACTTAACTTTTAAGGAGGAATGAGCGAATGTCACAAGAAAATTACGGATCGGTTATTCAAACACTTCATGAATGTATGACAGCCTGTAATCACTGCTACGATTCTTGTTTAAAAGAAGATGATGTCAACATGATGGCGGAATGTATTCGCATGGACAGAGAATGCTCTGATATTTGCGGTTACCTCGAACAAGCTCTCGTGAGAGGAACACCATTTGTTGCTGAACTTGCCACAGCATGTGCGACCATTTGTGAAGCTTGTGGGAATGAATGTAAGAAGCATGAACACAAACATTGTCAGGATTGCGCTGAAGCTTGTTTCAAATGTTCAGAAGAATGCAAGAAATTAGCATCATAATCAAGATAGTGAGGAAGTCTGTTTACTAACACAGGCTTCTTTTTTATGCAGCTGTTTTGTACAATGCAGACAGCCTGCACACTTTCTCGATATAATACTGTTACACTAGCTGTTCATAAAGGAGAAAGACATGAGAATAAAGAGGAAAAGTAAATTAGCAACAAAATTAGGTCTATTTTTTCTCATAAGCATCTTACTACTCGAAGGTATTTTGTTCATGGTGCTGTACTTCGGTTTTTTAAACGAACGCATTATGGCAGAAACGGATGCCCTTCTAGCAAGAGGGAATAGCCATAGAGATGTACTAGCGAAGCATTTCAATCGTGAGACAATGGAACACGTTGCACTTATGGAATCTGAAGCTGAGACGCAGGTAGTCATAACAAATGAAAAGAATACCATCCTTGTTCATTCTAATAAAGTCATGCCTACTATTGAAGAAAAAATTGCTTCCTCAAACCCCCTCCCTGTAACAGGAGCTATTGTGGAAGGAGATTGGGGTGAAGAACCTTTTGTTACAACTGGTTCTCCGATTTTTGTTGATGATGAGCTTGTTGGAAACGTGTATATGATTCTTGATACACAAGGTATTCGCGACGTACGAGACCACTTAACGACCCAATTTTTGATTATTAGTGGACTAGCACTCTTCCTTACCATTATTACAATTATTTACCTTTCAAGAATCATTACACGCCCATTGATTGATATGAAAATAGCCACACAGAAAATGAGTACAGGGAATCATGATGTCTCATTAAAAGTAGATCGAAACGACGAATTAGGTGAATTAGCCAAAGCGATCCAGAGTTTGTCCGACGATTTGCTACGATTAAAAAACGATCGCAGTGATTTTCTAGCTAATATTGCCCATGAACTTAGAACACCATTAACTTATCTTAACGGCTACGCTGACATTGCTCAGCGAGAAGCGTTATCGCTCGACGAGAGAAACACTTATCTAGCCGTTATTAAAGAAGAATCCGAAAACTTAACCTCGCTCGTTCGAGATTTATTTGATATGGCCCAAATGGATCAACAAGGATTTTCGATTGATCGTGAATCAGTCGATTTATGTCCATTAATTCATCAAATTAGAGAGAAAGTGAAGCCTGCTTTTGATCGAAAAGGAATTGATTTGAAAGTATCATGTCAGAACGATATTCGCTTAACGATTGACCCTGCGAGGTTTTCTCAAGTGATGTTAAATCTGTTAGATAATGCTTTACACTATAGTGAACAAGGAAAACATGTATTAATCGATGTCAGCGTCTCTCAAAAGACAGTCATCATAAAAGTGGTTGACGAAGGAGAGGGGATTCCTGTGAAGGATTTACCTTTCATCTTTGAACGCCTTTATCGTGTTGATAAATCCCGTTCAAGAAAGTATGGTGGCTCCGGACTCGGTCTTGCTATTGCCAAAGAAATTGTTGAAAGGCACGGTGGGAGCATATCTGCTAATAGTGAAGAAGGGAAAGGCACGACAATGACAATCGCCTTAGCAGGAGTTGAATAAATTGAAATATGTTCTAGCTGTAGATGACGAAGAAAGAATGGTTGATTTAATCTCTCTCTACTTAAAGCCACATGGATATTGTATATATAAAGCAAACACAGGCTTAGATGCACTTAATAAACTAAAGAAAACTCATGTGGATATGGTCTTGTTAGATATTATGATGCCAGATATGGATGGTTGGAAAACATGTGAAGAGATCAGAAAACAGTCAGATGTTCCAATTATTATGCTAACAGCACGTGAACAATCAGAAGACATTGTAAAAGGACTAAAGCTAGGTGCAGATGATTACATTACTAAACCTTTCGATGAACGAGTTCTCCTTGCTAGAATGGAGGCAGTCTCTCGACGCTTAAAGCAGGTTGATTTAAATCAATTGGTGTTTAAAGGACTCACGTGGGATGCAGATAAACATCTTGTTTCTTACAACGGTTCCCTTATCCCTGTTACCCCCATTGAATTTAAGCTTCTTGGACTTTTCTTGAAAAATCCTGAAAAAGTTTTTAGTCGTGATCACCTGATTCAAATGATTTGGGGATTTGAATCAAGTACAGAAGGACGCACGATTGACTCACATATACGGAATTTACGGGATAAATGTCGATCTGTTAACTTCCAGATCGACGAATATTTAGTGACCATATGGGGTGTAGGGTATAAGTGGAAAAAACTTAAAAATTGATTGATATAACGGAGTTCATTTATATTTTCCATAGTACTGATCATTATCCTTTTACATATAAGGTGTATTTACACTTGGGAATACGCACCAGTATATTAAGTCCGAGTTGACTTAAACTAACCTGTGTGACTAACAATTGATTAGAAACACACCTTTAAACTTTTATCTAAGGAAGTGACCTGAAGTGTACAATAAAAAGCGTAATCAAAAAGGGAAAGGGAAAACCGCTACCGTCATGGCATTAAGTGCATTAGGAGGAGCGGCTGCCTACGCACTAACTAGTCGGATGCAGGACGGGTTTATGGGCATGCAACAGCATCATTCTCAACAAAATTCTTCCCATCAACCTCAATCGCACTCTCAACATCAAGATCCAGAAGCTTTGAAGCAAATGGCTTCCGCTCAAGGAATCGATAATGATGCCATTGCCCAATTTACAAACGCAATAAAAGACGATTTGCGCTAATTTAAGCACTCCCACTTGGGGGTGCTTTTCTTACGAATTACCTATGTTAGCTTATACTGTTGATCGAAGGGAACGGATCAACTGAATCCCCTATAAAGTTAAGAAAAAATGATGTTTCAAGAGAAGGCAATGTTCTTTTATCAATTACTAAAGGTTAGCCAATTCTTATGTAGAATAGATAGATAGTACGAGATTTCCCTTAAACAAAAAGGAGTGTTTAAATGATCAATCAAATCGGTCAAATCATGCTCTACGTGGACAATCAGGAAGAAGCACTCACATTTTGGACGGAAAAAATCGGTTTTCGCTTAGTTTCGAAAGAAGATAACGATAGTCCAATGAAATGGATGGAGGTTGCGCCTACTTTGGTAGGGGGAGCGACGAGTATCGTTCTTCATGATAAAGCGTTTATTGCGAAGATGGAACCTGAATTAAACCTTGGAACACCATCGCTTATGTTTTTCACTGACGACATCGATCGGCTATATGAAGATTATAAAGACAAGGAAATAACTGTTGGAAAGATCGCATCAATGCCTTCAGGACGAATCTTTAACTTTGCAGATCCAGAAAATCACTATTTCGCGGTTATGGAGCGAAGCAAAGCATAAAAGAAAGACCTTCTCCTCACACAGTTTTATGACAAACACTATCGACTACTCGATGGTGTTTTTTTGATGTAATGAAACAGAATCTTATATAGGACGGTGATTAAAATCAGAATAATCGAAAATAAACTAGATTTGAAGTATTTAATGCATTATAATAACATCCAAGAAGGATATACTTCACAATATCAAAGGAGTAGTTATGAAGCATTTATCAATCAATCAAATGGTTAAAAAACACTATTCATCACTTTCTCCAGGTCAGAAGAAAGTCGCAGAATGGATTACTCAAAATGATGAGGAAGGAGCATTGCTTACTGCTTTTCAAATGGGGAGGAAAGTAGATGTAAGTGAAACAACGGTCATTCGATTCGCCTATGCACTAGGATTTAAAGGATATTCCGAAATGCAAGAAGCCGTGCGGCGTCATTGGTTAGAGAAAAAGCAAGATCATCAAGAAATTCCTTCACACGTACAAGAACCAACGGAGCAGACTCTTTTCAAACAGGCGATAGAAAAAGAAACATCTGTCTTAAAACAATTATTAGCACAATTGGATGTAGAAGAGGTCTGGAAGGTAGTCGATCATTTCATTGAGGCAAAAAGTGTATACATTGCAGGATTTGGGAGTTCCTATGGAGCGGCGTACTGGTTGTATTATAACTTAAAGCAATTCAGAGCAGGTGTATTTCTATCTGAACCCATGGCTTTTTCTCCTGAAGATCTTTGTGACCTTACGCAAGATTCAGTCGTTGTGATTCTTTCATTCCCGCGTTATCACAAAGAAGCGATCGAACTTGCTACATTTACTCAAAGGCTAGGAATTCCTGTGGTATCTATTACAAATCGGCATTTATCTCCAATTGGTCCGCTTTCTAGAATAACGTTAACAACCGAAGAGAAGATGGACTCAGGACACCATTCCATTGCCTCGGTCATTAGTCTTCTAGAAGTGATCATTCAAGGGGTGCAATTCAAAGATCGAGAACGAATAAGTCTTCGCCAACAAACGTTGGAACAACTTTATAGTGAGCGTCATTGGTTTGTGGAATAAACTTTGAGAATAAGGGTGGAATGGGAATGAATGAATTATCAAAACGTAACGAAACAGTTAAGGTATCACATTTTTCTACAAAAGATATCTTAACCTTTTTAATTCCGTCATTAATAGGGATCCTCTTATTTATTGTGCCGATAACACAAGATGGGGGTATCACGATCCCTGTGGCGTTTTTAGCGGGACAAATTAACGCTTCAATCGGCGAACTCATACCTGCTATAACGGTTTTCATTATGGTAGTAGCGACAGTAGGATCATTTGTAGCAGTAACGATTAACCCTCAATTTTTAGCAAGAAACCCAGCTTTACATACGTTATTACACGTTCGTCCATTCTGGTTAATTGCGCGTTTACTCGGAACAATATTTGCTGTCATGACGCTATACCAACTAGGACCAGAAATGATTTACTCCGAAAATACTGGTGGGCTTTTAATTTACGACTTAATCCCAATCTTATTTTCAACATTTTTACTAGCTGGGCTATTGTTGCCGCTTCTTCTCAACTTTGGACTTCTTGAATTCTTTGGGGCATTGCTTATTAAAATCATGAGACCGCTCTTCAAATTGCCTGGTCGATCATCTCTTGATTGTCTTGCATCATGGGTAGGAGACGGAACAATCGGCGTTCTTCTCACAACAAAGCAATACGAAGATGGGTATTACACAAAAAGAGAAGCCGCTGTTATTGCAACCACTTTTTCAGTTGTTTCCATTACATTTACAATCGTCATTATTTCCTATTTGAATTTGGAGCAGTATTTTCTACATTACTATGCAACCATCATATTTGCTGGACTTGTAGCGGCACTCATCATGCCACGCATTCCACCATTGTCTCGAAAGTCAAATAAAGCATATGAACATACAGAATTAAAGAAAGAAACGGGGATTCCAGAACAATTTTCACCCGCTAAATGGGGCTTTCATCAAGCGGTTTCAAAAGCCCAAAAGAATAAAGGACCGATGAGCGTAATAAAAGAAGGCGTACAGAACGTATTAGACATGTGGTTAGGCGTTTTACCAATCGTAATGGCTATAGGTACCATTGCTTTGATTACAGCAGAATTCACCCCATTCTTTACGATTCTAGGGAAGCCGTTTGAACCGATCCTAACATGGATGCAAGTGCCAGAAGCTGGTGAAGCCGCTCAAACAATGGTTGTCGGATTTGCGGATATGTTTCTACCAGCTGTGATTGGTAGTGGCATTGAAAGTGAATTAACCCGCTTCGTCATTGCCTGTGTATCTGTAACACAATTAATATACATGTCTGAAATGGGTGGATTACTCCTCGGATCTAAACTTCCTATCAGCATTGTCGATTTAATCATCATTTTCTTAATTCGCACATGTATTACACTGCCGATCGTTGTTGCTATCGCTCACCTTATCTTTTAAAAGAAAGGAAGTTCGAATGTGAATTTCGTAGAAGAAAACCATGATAAGATTTTAAAAACATATCATGAGCTACATCAACTTGCTGAGCCAAGCTGGCAAGAAGAGAAAACAGCTCATTACTTAAAGGAAAAGTTAGCGGAAGTCGGTTATCACATCCAAACCTTTCATGGGCACTTTGGATTTATTGCAGAGTTTAAAGGAAAAAAGGCTAATGTGATCGCTCTTCGTGCAGATATGGATGCGCTTGTTCAAGAGGTAGAGGGGGTTGTTAAGCCCAATCACTCCTGCGGTCATGATGCGCATAGCACAATGGTGCTATTTGCCGCATTATCACTCATAAAAGAGCCGATGCAGCATACCATTCGCTTTATCTTTCAACCTGCGGAAGAAATGGCTGAAGGAGCACTAAAAATGATAGAAGAGAATGTGCTAAAAGACGTTATGTTTCTAGCAGGGATTCATTTGCGTCCATCGATGGAGATTTCTTATGGCAAAGCCGCACCGATTATTTCGCACGGCTCAACCACCAGTATAAAAGGTTGGATCAAAGGCGTGCCTTCACACGCGGCTAGACCTGAGACAGGTAATAACCCGCTTGAAGCAGCAGCGGTTTTAATTCAGGAAATCCAGCGTATTCGGTTAAATGTTCCTGATCCTTTTTCAGTGAAGATTACTGAGCTTCATGGCGGGGAAGCATCTAATTCGATTCCCGCTAAAGCCCGCTTCACACTGGACTTAAGGTCAAGGTCCAACGAAACAATGAAGAAACTGATCGATCAAACGAAATACATCATTTCTAAAGTAGGAGAGCTAACAGAAACAGAAATAGCGTCTGAAATAGCCGAATATTCTCCAGCCGCTGTTAAGAACGATTTGGCCATTACCCTCGCTAGAAAGGCGATTACTTCTTCTTTAGGTGCTAACAATGTAGTGGATGAGTGTGTGTCACCAGGAGCGGAGGATTTTCATTTCTATTCATTAAAGTATCCTCATCTTACTGCAACCATGATTGGGCTAGGATGTGATTTAACGCCTGGATTACATCATCCTGATATGCAATTCAACAAGGAAGCATTGATCGATGGCACGAAAATCCTCATTCAATTGTTGTTAGAAGCCGATCAATATGAATGGTAAGAAAGAAGGGATACGAGTTGAAAGCAAACGTACTTAAATCATTAACGATCCGCACCCTTCATTCGGTTGAAGAGCTTGAGGAAGTGAGACGATTAGAAACAATCGTATGGAGCTTTAATGATTCCGTACCAGTAAATCAAAGTATGGCCGTTGTCAAAAACGGTGGATTTATATTAGGAGCCTTTTATCAAGACAGACTTATCGCTTTTCAATATAGCTTTCCAGGATTTAATGGTGAGAAAGTGTATCTTGTTTCTCAAAGTTTAGGCATTCATCCAGATTATCGAAGACTAGGAATTGGTGAAAGACTGAAAATCGAACAAAGAAAAGCAGCGTCAAACATGGGATACGATTTCATTACGTGGACGTATGATCCGCTAGAGACGGTTAACGGCACGCTAAACTTACACAAGTTAGGGGCAGTCGTGAGCACGTACCTTCCAAATGTCTACGGTCTCATGGATGATAATCTCAATGCAGGGATACCAACTGATCGCTTTTTAGTTGAGTGGGATACGAATGAGATGAAGCGAAGTACTGAAACGACTCCAACGATACCTTATGCTCTTATACCAGGTGGAGATAACCTTTTTAGCAAGCCTGAAAAACTAGACCTTTCCCTTAATGCTAGTAAGATATTTGTACCTGTTCCAGGAAACTTTCAAGAAATCAAAAAGTGCGATCTATCACTAGCTATTGACTGGAGAGAACAAACAGGACTTGTTTTTTCTAACTACCTAAAGAGAGGGTGGAAAGTGACTGATTTACTAAAAAGGGAAGAGTATCCACATCATTATGTATACCTCTTAGAGAAAGGTGATCAAAACAATGAAAATTAGTAGCATTATCTTAAGACAAATCAAGATGGACCTACTTCATCCTTTTACAACAAGTGTTGGAACCGAGCGAGACAAAGATATTATACTAATTGAAGCAAGATCTCATTCTGGCCAATCAGGATGGGGCGAATCGGTCGCCATTATGGAACCAATTTATAACGAAGAAACCGTTCGTACCAATTGGCACATGATGAATGACCATTTAATTCCGCTGCTTCATCAACAAGACATCACTCACCCTGATGAGGTATCAGAACGTTTCAAGAAAATTCGCGGCAATTATAACGCCAAAGCGGCGATTGAATGTGCGATATGGGATCTATATGCTAAAGAAAACAATCTACCGTTAGCTCAAGCACTTGGCGGGGTGAAGAATAAAATAGAAGTTGGCGTCAGCGTAGGAATTCAATCTTCACATGAAAACATTTTAAAGCAAATAGATGAATATCTCCAGAGCGGGTACAAACGCATTAAGATTAAAATCATGCCTGGTTGGGATATTGAGATTCTAGCTATGATACGCAAAAAATTCCCAACGATCGAGTTAATGGCCGATGCGAACTTCGCTTATACACTCGATGACATTGAACACCTTAAGAAGCTAGATCAGTTCCATTTAATGATGATTGAACAGCCTCTTGCTCATGACGACATCATTGATCATGCCAAACTTCAAGCTCAATTGGATACACCTATTTGTTTGGATGAAAGCATTCATACTTATGAAGATGCGAGAAAAGCCATTGAACTTGGAAGTTGTCGAATCATTAACCTTAAAATCGGTCGCGTTGGAGGCTTAACTGAATCTAAGAAAATCCATGACCTATGTACAAAGCATCATATTCCTATGTGGTGTGGCGGGATGTTGGAAGCAGGGATTGGCCGAGCCCATAACCTCGCCATCACTTCACTCAGTCAATTTACATTGCCAGGAGATACAGCTCCATCAGCTCATTACTGGAAGCGGGATATTATTAAACCAGAAGTAGCAATGAACAATGGTTATATCGACATCCCTGAAGGTCCGGGTATAGGATTTGAGCCTGATCTTGAGTATATTGACGAATTGACGGTACATAAGGATGTAGCAGTGTTGAAATAGAAATTAATAAATGCGGAAGTCACTTATTTTAATAGAGATAAGTGACTTTTTTTGTTTTCTAAGCACCTTTTTTGGAAAAAGAACTGTAATTCATAACAAATATGAAGGATATAAGATCAAAAAGTGCCATTTTCACGAACACAGAACATTTGTTCTTAGTCGAATTTGTTTAGTAGTTTGTGAAGGTGAGCTATTTTACTAAAAACGAGTGGAATTTAGTAAAATATGACGTTCTCGATACAAAAGTGCCAATTTTACGAGGTGGCGAACGTTTGTTCTATCGTGTGTTTATACTATAAAATAGATGAAAAGGAGGTTATAAAATGTCTAAAATGAAACTCAGTATGAATGAAGTGATATCTCTCTAAGAGAGCGGTTCTAGTACTAGCGAAATAAGCTTATTAGCAGGAGTTTCTGACAGACACATTCGGCAGCTACTGACCACTAATGGCGTTGAAAAGCGAGCAAGAGGGAGCTGGAAAAGGAAATACTCCTTTATGGATATATTGCCTCTCAATCACAATCTATTGCTTTTACGCAGAAAGATCCAACTATTCTGGAAGAAAACAAGAACGTTTTCGATTCAAATCAAACTTTATATAAAAATATCGGGGTATACAGTTTGCTTTTTCACAGCAAAATTATGAAAAACGATCTTCGAACGCTATTTAATATTACATCTTAGAAAAGTTACAATATCACGTTTCCGATTGTATCAGAACAATATATTCATTATTTTATAAGAGGATATTTTGACGGCGATGGTCACGTAAATATATGGAGACTTTGCTAACAACGCTAACGCAGTATGGATTTGATCCATATATGAGTGGAAATGGAAAACACTACCGAGTTTTTATTACTGGCAGGATACCAATTAAACAATTCACCGATTGGATTTATCATGACAAGCCACTTTATTTAAAACGTAAATATGAAGCTTTTGCTCAGGAAACATTTACAGCTGATGAACTGCATGATCGAAAACGAAACCGAGATCGCAAATAAGCGTTCAATGAATTGATATGAATCCAAATGAAGCAAGTAGAGGAGTACACAAAAGTTCATTTGTACTCCTTTGCTAAATTTTTATTTAAGTTTACATAATATATATTATAGGAAGTTAATTCGAAATAGTGAATTCCGTCTCATTCGTTAAGTAAACTTAAGATAGTGAGACGGAATTGAAATTTTATCCGATTTTTAAAATACGCGCTAGATCATCGTTTAAATCATAGCTATTAATTAAATAAGAATGAAATTCTTTATTTTCATTATCGTTTCTAGAAATAATAACAGTATCTTCATCTAGGTTGATTCTAAGTTCTTTGCCAGTTTTTAAATAAATGATGAAATCAGCATCTTTAACTTGAACACGATGATTCGGTAACTGTGTTAAATCATTGTTATCTAGTTTATTTACCCAACTAACTAATGTTGATTCATCCTCATTTGACGTGATAACTTCACTTTCTTGCTGATCGCTTCTATGTACCTGTATTTCATAGATGTTCTGTTCATCGATCTTTTGATGCAAGCTGCTTTCAAGACTTGTGGCACTTGCAGTATGCGCATATTTATCATTTTTGTAGTCTATATAAACTTCAGCTGTTTTTAGATATCCAAATGCGAGAACAGAGAAAAGTAGGATGGTTAGAAGTCCTTTTGTTGCTTTTTTCATACAAATCACCCGCTTTCCTTTTCCAGCTAATGCTGTGGTTAAATGCCTAAACACTTCACCTCTTTCATCATAACAAATTTTTATTATATTTCATTCAATTATGGGAGTTTTTTTATAATTTTCTTAGCGTTTTAATAGTACTTTTGTTTTATTTTCGTAATCATCTTATCCTATTAAAGGGGTAAAACAATGGATAGCGAATTAGTGCATAGTACATCTATTCTTGTTAAATCGGTATAGCACTTCTATTCATCTACTTACGAAGGAGATTATTCCATGCCATTTTTTATTGCAGTCCTCCCTCCTCACCAGATTATCGAGAGAATTCATTCCTTTCGAAAGAAATGGGATTATCATGAACCTTCGCCACCACATATCACAGTAAAAGCTCAAAGTGGTTTAACAGCAACCAGTGATTGGCTTGAAAAAATCGAGCATATTTGTCGAACCTTTCCCGCTTTTGAATTGAAGCTAGGTGCCCCAGCTGCATTCGGGTCAAATGTCTTGTTTAGCAGCGTATTATCTAAGGAGATCATCTCGCTTCATTTACTATTAGTTGATGCTATTAAGCCTTCACTACAAGAACAAAAAATGTATTATGAAGTAACTGATTTTATTCCTCATTTAACGATTACTCAGCAACATGAACCAATAGATCCCATTCAATTCAATGAGATAAAACGAGATGCAGAACAAACACTAGACGAATTCGAGCCCTTTTTGGTTCAATCCATTCATATTTTTTCAGTGAATGCCTCCAAAACTTATACACCTGTTCTTGAACTTCCTTTACGTCCAGTAAACAAACTGTATTAAGGTTAGCCGCTACCTCTAAATCAAAAAAACGCCCGTGATGATCCAGGGCGTTTTTTGAATCATTATTTTGATTTCAAGGCTTTCTCCAAACGTTCTAAGCCTTCTTGCAATACTGAACGTGAACAGGCAATATTAATGCGCTCAAAGCCTTTTCCACCTTCCCCAAATATATAACCTTCATCAAGAGCCAACTTAGCTTCTTCCTGAACGAATTGTTCAAGTTCTTCATGTGTCATCGACAGGTTACTGAAATCCAACCACACAAGGTAAGTACCCTCTGGTTCAATCACTTCTATTTCTGGTAGACGTTTATTAATAAATTGAGTAAGATACGACAGGTTACCTTGTAAGTACTCCATCAACTCTTCAAGCCATTTCTCGCCATGAGTGTATGCCGCTTCTACAGCAATAATACCAAATGGACTTGGTGCAAACAGACCCAATTTCCCCATATAGCCGTTAAATTGCTCCCGTTTCTTCTCATCTGGAATAATGATCGTCGATAGCTGCATGCCCGCAAGATTAAATGTTTTACTTGGTGCGATGCACGTAATTGTATTTGCTGCGATCTCCTCTGAAAGAGTTGATAGAAGCGTGTGCTCATACCCTTTGAAAATAAGATCAAAATGAATATCGTCTGAAACGACTAGCACATCGTTCGCTAAACAAAGCTCAGCAAGCTGTCTAAGCTCATCTTTCTTCCACACTCTTCCTACAGGGTTATGTGGATTACATAGTAGTAACATGGTCACTTCAGGATCTTTAAGCTTTGTTTCGAGGTCATCAAAGTCCATCGCATACTTGCCATTTTCTTGTATGAGAGGATTATCAACGACTTCCCGCTCGCTCTTTTCAACCATATCACGAAACGGATAGTAGACAGGCGATTGAATAACCACTTTCTCTCCCTTGTTCGTATACGTGTTAACAGCAGCGGATAGCGCTGGAACAACTCCTGGCGTAAAAACGATCCAATCTTGTTCAATTGACCAATTATGACGTCGACTAAGCCAGCTTTGCACCGCTCCCTTCGTGTCTTCTGTCGGCATTGAGTAACCAAATATCCCATGCTGAATTCGCTTTGTAAGAGCATCAATTACTGCCTGTGGAGCACGAAAATCCATATCTGCTACCCACATTGGCAGCAAGTTTTCCTTTTCAAATATGGTATCTGTGTGATCCCACTTTACTGAATGTGTATCAAATCGGTTAATTCGTTCATCAAATACGCTCATAGTGTGCCTCCATTTGTTCAATAGTCCATCTTTTACTTTATCAAAACTTATCCGATCTGTCAGAGACGGCGCTTCCCTCTATCTTATCGTACATTTAATTTAAAAAGACAGTAACATAGGTTGATGGTAGAATGAATGAAAGTAAGAATAGTTATAGCTTATATCCATTTCAATAAGGTATAACTGAGATACTATGTTTAAAGTGAGGGTTAATTCATTATGAATACATTACACCATGCCTTCTGGAGCTATTTTTTCTTTCGGAAAAAAAATAGGCGTACTGTTAAGTATCTTGTTATAGGTGGCATTGCACCTGATATCATTTATTATGTGATGTTTTTGTACTTATTAGTTGAACGAAGTATCCAGAAAATCATCAATCCAGAAATACAACTGTCCCTCCATTATTTTATCCACGGCTTGTTTGAACACCCTGTCGTTGATGTATTGCGGAAACTTGGTCATTCCATCGTGATCTGGTTCATTGCCTTTATTCTTCTCATGATCATTCATCGAGGTTTTAAGCTGACCCCTCTGTCTGGGTTTATATGGGGATGGTTTTTACATGTTTTTGTGGACTTTTTTACACATGTGAGTGATGCTGTGCCGATCTTCTATCCTATTAACAATACCGTAATCCCTGGAGTTGTTTCTTATTGGAATCGTGATTACTATGGTACAGAGTTTAGTATTACTCATGGTATTGTTCTCGTATCAACGATCATCTACCTTATCCTGGAACGGCGCCGTACAAAGAAAGTGTTAAATGATGCTCGAAGTAAAGAAATTCAATCATAATAAAAAAGGAGCAAGCGTCGGTAAACGACCTGCTCCTTTTGTTATTTTGTATTCTCGTCAAGCGTCGGATCCTTTTTGGTTACTCGATTCCGAATGAGGATTGGAATAACCGAAAGTAAAATAAAAACTCCTACCGCAATGGCAATAATCTTTGGATCGCCTGAGACTAGGCTACTACCTAAAAAGTTGTATGCGAATGTCCCTGGAATGATACCAATAAGCGTACCAAAAAAGAATGATGCAAAACGAATTTTAGATAGTCCTGCTGAATAACTAATTAAGTCAAAGTTAAAAAGAGGAACGAACCGAAAGAATAATACATAAAAGAATCCGTTTTTCTCAAGCTGTTCTTGTAATTTACGTCCTTTTCCCTGCCAATCTTTATTTGCGATCGATTTACCTAGCTTTCTTGCTACAATAAATGACAACACCGCTCCTCCTGTTGCCCCAATCACTGTATAAAAGGTTCCAAACAATGAGCCAAATGCTAGCCCCCCTGCAATTGATAAGACAGAGGCTGGAAAAAAAATAAGAGGACGAATGGTGTAAATTACCATATAAACAATCGGTGCGAGTATACCAAACGATAATATCCAATCCCTGATCTCTTCTACTTTAAAATCAAGGTACGAACGGCTGAACCAAATTAATAAACCAACAATGATGACTATCGCAAACCACTTGAACCATACCTTTGGATGTTTCATCTCCCCATCCTCTCTCAACACTTCTCATGTCTACCTTACCTGAATAACATGAAATTAGCTGTAACATGGCTTACATCATTTGTTTGTATACTAGAAAAAGCGTTAGGATGATCAAACTACTTGATACGACACCTTCGCCCTTCGATGCCGTTTTCAGATAAAGCGGAAACCTTACGCGAAGAGGGATTGGATAAAACAATTGAATACCTCTCACTGTCATCGCATCCAGCACAATATGACTAACGATGCCAACTAGAAGTCCAATTTGAATCAAGTGGTCGAATTGAAAGCTGAATGTTGACATAAGCCAGTAGATTAGAATGATAAAAAGAATACTGTGGGTGATGGTACGATGACCAAAAAACCTGCTTATCCCTTTGGATAATGTCCTGGCCCTGCGTCCCGTCCATGATCCCGGATGACATATGTCCGGAAGAAGTGAACCAAAAAGACACGCTCCGTAAAAGACGATCATTCCTGGTGCATCTAATTTATCTGTTATGTAGTAGCTTTGAGCGGCTACGCCAAGACATATACCACCAATGGCGTGTGTTTTCCCCTCCATTTTATTCCTCCTTTATCTGTGTTTTCTTGTTCGTATTGTTGGAAAGTGCCATTTTAGAGGGGGTGCAATCATATGTTCGCATATCATTAAGTATAACACAAATCGATCACCACAAATACTAAAAAAAGACCCGCTCTGAAGCGGATCTTTTGGTTGGTTATTCGGGTTTGTCGATTTTTTTGATCTCGATGGCATCGCCAGTTTCACTTATATCTAAAACAAAAGAACCATTACTATAGCGATCATTAGGTCTGTACGTAGATGGATCGACTTCTACCGGCTCACCTTTTTTCGTTCGAACGATAATCAAGTCTTGTTTAGTTGTCGCGGCCACACCAACGACACGATGAGGATTTGATTTTAATTCTCTTAGCATCACGACACCACGCTTGGCCCTTGTGGTAATCTCAAATTCACTTAACTGCATTTTCTTGACTGCCCCTCTATGAGTGACAAGGAATATATCATGCTTAGCTGTTGGTTCATAAATAATTCCGCTCACAACGTAATCATCTTCTTTTAAATTAATGCCCTTCACTCCGCTTGCCCGTTGCCCGACAAGACTTATCTCTTCTTCTTTAAACCGAAGACCGTAGCCGAAGTGTGTTGCTAGAAAGACTTCTTTACTTCCATTTGTCCGGTATATATCAATCAATTCGTCTTCTTTTTTTAACTTAAGAGCCATAAGAGGCTTTGAATAACGCTGAGCTTTGTACTGAGAAAGCTCTGTTTTCTTAATCATCCCTTGCTTAGTCACAAAGACGAGGAATTGATCATCTTTAAACTCTTTGACTTCCATAGCTTCAATAATTCGTTCGTCAGATTCAATGGAAACAATGTTTGCAACGTGCTGCCCCAAATCTTTCCACCTGATTTCTGGTAGCTCATGGACAGGCAAATAAAGATAGCTTCCTTTATTCGTAAATAGCAAAATTGTGTGAGTCGTATTGCTATCAAATTGCCGTAGCAGCGTATCCGTTTCTTTCATTCCGAAGTCTTTTCCATTCGATGCCGCGTAAGAACGAGGGCTCGTCCTCTTAACATAGCCATCTTCTGTCACCGTTACAATCACGTCTTCAGATGGAACCATGACTTCAAGATTAACTTTGATATCTTCAATTTCATCTTCGATCACAGTCATCCGACCATCTGCATATTTCTTACGGATTTCTAATAATTCTTTTTTGATAAGATTGACGAGTCTTTTCTCACTTCCAAGAATCGTTTCAAGTTTGTTAATAAGCTGGCTAAGCTCCTTAGATTCCTTTTGAAGCGTTGTGATATCCGTGTTTGTTAAGCGATATAGCTGTAAGTTTACAATCGCTTCGGCCTGAGCGTCTGTAAATTCGTATTGAACCATTAAATTGTTTTTAGCATCACGCTTATCCTTTGAGGAACGAATCGTAGCAATAACCTCATCCAAAATAGAAATGGCACGAATGAGACCTTCTACAACGTGCTGACGGTCTTTCGCACGTTTTAAGTCATATTCTGAGCGACGAATAACAACTTCCTTCTGATGTTCAATATAAGCCTTTAGAATTTGTTTTAAGCCCATTTGCTTCGGTGTTTTGTTATAAATGGCCACCATATTGTAGTTATACGTAATTTGAAGATCAGTCGCTTTGTATAAATATTTCAATATACCGTTAGCATCTGCTTCTTTTTTCAACTCAATAACGAATCGAAGACCTGTACGATCCGTTTCATCACGGACCTCTGAGATCCCTTCAATTTTTCGATCTACTCTTAGTTCATCAATTTTTTTGACAAGGTTCGCTTTATTGATTTCATATGGAATTTCCGTCACAACAATTTGTTGACGTCCTCCACGAACTTCTTCAATCTCTGCCTTGCCACGTAGAATGAATTTTCCTTTACCCGTTTCAAATGCTTTTCGAATGCCTTCTGTTCCCTGAGCAATGCCACCAGTTGGGAAGTCAGGTCCTTTTATAACGCCCATTAGCTCTTGAAGTGTTACGTCAGGATTCTCCATTTGCATAACGGCAGCATCGATAACTTCTCCAAGGTTATGAGGAGGAATATCCGTTGCATAACCCGCTGAAATACCCGTTGAGCCGTTAACGAGCAAGTTAGGAAAACGTGCTGGTAAAACAATAGGCTCATTTTGTGTATCGTCAAAGTTTGGAGCAAACTCAACTGTATCTTTATCAATATCTCGTAGAAGTTCTGATGAAATTGCTGCAAGACGAGCTTCTGTATAACGCATCGCAGCGGGTGGATCTCCATCGACACTACCGTTATTACCATGCATCTCAACAAGGATGTTCCTTACTTTCCAATCCTGCGTCATTCTGACCATTGCATCATACACGGACGTATCTCCGTGTGGATGGTAGTTACCAATAACGTTACCGACTGTTTTAGCCGATTTTCGAAATGCTTTCTCTGCTGTGTTACCTTCATGATGCATCGCATAAAGAATACGACGTTGTACAGGCTTCAGACCGTCCCTTGCATCGGGCAGGGCACGGTCCTGAATAATGTATTTACTATAGCGACCAAAAGCGTCTCCAAGGACATCTTCCAGTGGGAGATCTAAGAATTTTTCTGCGTTAGCCAATGTTACGCCTCCTCTTCAATAATGGAAATGTTCTCATTCTCGATGATATTTGTTTCTTCATTTAATCCGAATGCCACATTGGATTCAATCCACTGTCTTCGCGGTTCGACTTTATCTCCCATAAGAACAGAGACGCGTCGTTCTGCACGAGCAATGTCTTCAATCTTTACGCGAATCAATGTGCGGCTCTCAGGATTCATCGTTGTTTCCCATAATTGATCGGCGTTCATTTCACCTAGACCCTTATAGCGTTGAATCGTATAGCCTTTACCAACCTTTTTCATAGCCTCTTTCATGCCATCTTCATCCCAGGCGTATTCCACAACTTCCTTCTTGCCTTTACCTTTACTAATTTTATATAACGGTGGAAGAGCAAGGAATACCTTTCCGTGTTCAACTAACTGCTTCATATAGCGATAGAAGAAAGTTAATAGAAGCACTTGAATATGAGCGCCGTCGGTGTCGGCATCCGTCATGATAATTACTTTATCGTAATTTGAATCTTCTATAGTAAAATCAGGTCCGACTCCCGCTCCAATAGCATGAATAATCGTATTGATTTCTTCGTTCTTGAAAATATCCTGCAACTTCGCTTTCTCCGTGTTGATAACTTTCCCTCGTAGTGGAAGGATTGCTTGCGTACGACGATCGCGTCCTTGTTTAGCTGAGCCTCCAGCTGAATCTCCCTCAACCAAGTAAAGCTCATTCTTTTTGGGATTACGCGAAGTTGCTGGAGTAAGTTTTCCGCTTAGAATGGTTTCCTTGCGTTTACCTTTCTTACCAGATCGTGCATCTTCTCGCGCTCTTCTTGCAGCTTCCCGAGCTTGAGCGGCTTTAATGGATTTCTTTATTAGCATTTCACTAATGGACGGATTCTCTTCTAAGAAATACGAAATCTGACCAGATACGATCGCATCAATCGCTGAACGTGCTTCACTTGTCCCTAGCTTGCTTTTTGTTTGCCCTTCGAACTGCAGCAATTCTTCAGGAATACGAACAGAAACAATGGCCGTAAATCCTTCTCGAATATCGTTCCCCTCAAGATTTTTATCCTTTTCTTTAAGGAGGTTCACTTTCTTAGCGTAATCATTGATCACGCGCGTAATGGCTGTTTTCATTCCAGATTCGTGTGTTCCACCGTCTTTTGTTCGGACGTTGTTTACGAATGAGAGAACATTCTCTGAAAATCCATCATTGTATTGGAAAGAGAAATCTAGTTCAATACCATTGCTCTCACCGGTAAAGGTGACAACTGGATGAAGCGTCTCTTTATCTTCGTTTAGATAGTTGATAAATGCCTCGATACCGGTTTCATAATAGAAGACTTCTTTACGGTCATGACGCTTATCATTCAGCTCAATCTTTAGTCCTTTAAGTAGAAATGCAGCTTCACGTAAACGTTCACTAAGGGTATCGTAGTTATAGTTTAGCGTGCTAAACATCGATGTATCCGGCTTAAAATGAATCGTCGTTCCCGTTTTGCGCGTTTTTCCAATATTTTCAAGAGTTGTTGCCGGTTTACCCCCATTTTCGAAACGTTGTTTGAAGATGAATCCATCTCGATGAATGGTCACTTCAAGCCATTCAGAGAGAGCATTTACTACAGATGCACCTACACCGTGTAGTCCACCGCTCGTTTTATAACCACCCTGTCCAAATTTACCACCAGCGTGGAGAATCGTAAGGATAATTTCTGGTGTTGGTTTGCCAAGTTTGTGCATTCCAACTGGCATACCTCGACCGTTATCTTCTATACTGACACTATTATCTTCATATAAAGTAACGTTGATTTCATTCCCATGACCTGCAAGAGCTTCATCAACTGAATTATCAACGATTTCATAAACTAGATGATGCAAACCTCTTGAGTCCGTGCTTCCTATATACATACCTGGACGCTTTCTAACCGCTTCAAGGCCTTCAAGAACCTGGATTGAATCGTCACTATACTCTTGCTTTTGTTTTGTTACCATGTTTTTCCCCTTTCAACTTGCTGTATAGACTAGCCTACCATATGAGAACGGGTGTTTCTATATTTTCTTATACCCTATCCTTTTTTTAAAGCATTGCCACATCACAGTCATTTTAATAGCCAGGCAGTGGTTTACAGCTTCTTACTGAATGCGTCTCAATAGAAAAGGAATGATTCCTCTAAGCTTTATTAGCAAAAGATTTTATTTGATCATTCAAGTTTTCCCACTATGAGAACGACGATTATTTCCGTATTAAAAAATCCTGCACAGTGGCAGGAGAGAAAAAAACATCGAACCGTATTGTACCTTATTGTCTATTCTTCATCAATTGTTTTCACGACATGCACGTTGCCTTCTTCATAACCAAGCGTAACGATATGACCTTCTTCAACCGACTCCCAATCAGATTTATCGGCTAAATAAGGAGTTTCGTTAACAATAAGATAATAATAAGGTTTTTCAACTGGCGTATTTGTCGCCTCTTCTGCATTTTCACTTGTTACATCTTCTTCATTTTCAGCATTACTTTCATCTTTTTGATCCGTCTCATTCGTAAGTTTTGGTTCTTCATAGCGGATCATCTTTTTTTGAACCTCACCTGTTACATTTTCAAGCTGTTCATCCTGTCCATTCGCGAAAGCAGTGCTAACGGCAAGTACGAAACATAGCAATAAAATAGACAGAAGAGTTCCTCTTAACAAGTTCATACAGAGGCTCCTTTCAACATACTTTCGCTCTTAGTTTACCATAGATTTTTTGTTGAGTAGTGCGTTTTCTCATAATCGTCTTCATTCCCCCGCAAAAACATTTCGTTAAAATAACAATTCATTGACCGCACTTGAAGAGATCTTGAATGAAGTTTTCGTTTCCACAAACAAAAATATGTTAACTTTAAATAAATAAAGGGTGTCGTTTAATTGTTTATCAACCATTTAAATACTAAATAACTTTAAAACCAATTAGATTTATTCACTCACAAATATTAATGTTAACTGAATATAAATTTATGTTGACATAAATAGATTTTTCTTTTACGATTCATTATAGTGATAACGAAAGTGAGGATCAGTCATGAGAAAAATGAAAACAATTGATTTAGTTTACGCAGGAATGTTCGCCGCATTAATGGCCGTTGGAGCAAATATTGCTCAATTCCTTGTTGTCGGTGGCGTGCCAATTACACTCCAAACTTTTTTCGCTATTTTAGCTGGCCTTCTACTCGGTAGTCGACTGGGTGCTATTTCATTGACTGTTTACGCCTTAGTTGGTCTTGCCGGTGCACCAGTTTTTGCACAGTTTACTGGTGGTCCTGCCGTCTTATTTAAACCAACATTTGGATTTATTTTATCTTACATTTTAGTTGCTTATGTTGCAGGGAAAATCGTAGAATCAAAATCTAAACCAACTATAAGAACATTTATGATCGCAAGCTTTACTGGATTTATCTTGAATTATGTTCTAGGAACAAACTATATGTACTACGCATACAAGTTTTGGGCTGAAGCGCCTGAAGGATTTACTTATGGAATGGCATGGATGTGGATGGTTGCTCCACTGCCGAAAGACGTGATTTTATCAATAGTAGCTGCTCTCATCTCACCGCGCATCTACAGTGCTGTTACGAAAACAGCAAAGCGAGCGCAAGTAGCTTAACACTGCATTCCTCTATTCCCAATAGATGAATATAAATTTACCGCCGGTATAACTACCGGCGGCTTTTTTATGTGTGAGCATTATTCACTTGCAGTTTGCTTTGTCTTATTTGAATTTAAGAATAGAGAAACGATAAACATTAGTGCGAGGAAAACAATGACGAGACCAAATCCACCTTTCTCTCCGAAAGCTTCTGAAACAATTCCAATGATGTATCCTGCGATACCACCACCAATACCAGATGCTACATAGATTAAACCTAGTGCAGTACCGGGATTTTTTGAAATAGTCGTTCCAAATGCCGTAGCGGTTGGAAACAATGTAGAGAAGAAAAGTCCTGCTCCAGCAAATAAATAAGGTACCTGGTTCGCAAAGAAGAAGCTGACCGCTACGATAATGACGGATCCTAATGAGAAAGAAATCATAATCAATCGTTCGTTGATTTTATTCGCAAGATAAGCCACTCCTAAGCGCCCAATCATAAAGAATACTGAGAAGAGTGATAGAATCGTTGCAACCATATCCGATTTTGCCTCGGTAGATATGCCTCCTAATTCAAGTGATTTTAAGTAAGGCGGGAAGAAATTAGTAAACGAAACTTCTGCAGATACTTCGAAAATTAAGAAGAACATTAAGAAAATCATTTGTGCATCTTTTAACATTGGTACAAATGCTTTTAAATTGATTTTTTCTGCTTTTCCATCAGGGAATTTAACCGATGTGACATAAAAAATAACGAGAATATTTAAGATGGCAATAGCAAGATAGAAATATCGCCATGATGCAAATTGGAACATGTAATTAAGGATTTGTGGAAAGACGATCATCCCAAGTCCATAGATCCCCATCGCTAAATTGAACATTTGATTCTGCTTCTCAGGATATGCAGCCGGTACAATCGCATTGGAAGCAACACCAAGCGCTCCAAGCCCGAACCCAATTAACATATAGAAACCTAAGAAGAATGTAATGTTTGGGGCAAATCCGGTACCTGCAAAACCAAGTCCCATGACAATCGTTGCAAAGATCACCATTATTCTTAACCCTTTTTTATCTGTTAAATAACCGAAAATCAAACTCGCTAGCGTAAATCCTAGTTGGAATATCAAGACAACTAATCCGAATTGACTCATATCAAGTCCAAT
The DNA here is from genome assembly GCF_030547345.1 of Anaerobacillus sp. 1_MG-2023. NCBI lineage: Bacteria > Bacillati > Bacillota > Bacilli > Caryophanales > Bacillaceae > Anaerobacillus > Anaerobacillus sp. 1_MG-2023. The sequence goes on from NZ_JAUORD010000007.1 coordinate 115,101, forward strand.
ATCCGTTTCCACTTTATCAAGCACAATCCCCTTTGTATTCGTCACCCCTCCAGAAACGAACTGGGTAAATAATAAAATAATTAACGCGTGAATACTTTTCCCTTTTGACATTGCTCGTACCTCCATAAATTAATCTATCACAGGGGATTCCACGGTATATTTAACTTAAAACTTGCTAATATTTTCGGACTATTTTTCGGTAGCGTTACCATCTCTGTCACATTGAGTATTCTAGATAAGAAAAAAAGTTGCAGAGAGTATTAACTCTCTGCAACTTACTTCATCTGATAGACGAAATACGTAGCGACAAAATAGATCAAAACAATTAATGTGGATGGAACCATATAAAAAAGCGTGCTACGTTTCTGTTTTCTTGTAATACTATATAAAATGACGAGCACCACCACAATTGATGATACGGTTGTCACAATATTAGACATGCTAGCATGCCTAAATAAGTTTGTCTTAAGATAAATAGCATCTGTAAACGAAAGCAGCATGATATTAAATGCGTTACTTCCTAGAAGGGAGGTTATTCCCATACTGTAATTCTTAAGTTTCAACGCTGTTGCAACACTTACAGCATCAGGCAAAGAAGTACTCGCTCCTACAAGAAATGATCCAACAAACGAAGCTCCTAATCCTGTGCTTTCCGCAATTCGATCGGCAGTTAATGTTAATACCGTTCCGACAATCATAATACCGACAGCGGATAAGATGAACATCGTTAGAACTTTTTGGTATGAAAACTCACCGTATTTTTCATTCTTTCGACTTCTCCGTTTCACTTTCTCTTCTGTTAATTTGTTAATCCACTTCACACCAGCAAAATACACAAGAACAAGAATGATCGAACTATATCCGATATGATAAATGCTCGCTGGTAGTGTTAAGGATAAACCTCCTACAACAATTAACGTCATCACGATAACAAGATAGATGTATAGCTTACTCCCTACATCTGTTTGTCCCATAATCTGTTCGCGACGGTAGACCATATCAAGAACGGCGAGGGCTAATAGATTAAATAAATTACTCCCAAGCAAATTCCCGATTGCAAGATCTGGACTATCAATAACAATTGCCGTCACGCTTGATGTTAGTTCGGGCAATGATATAGCAGCACCAATGATAATTCCCATAAACGCTGAAGACGTTTTTGTTTTCTCACTAATGGCATCACCATACATAGCAAGTCGAGTAGCAACGAAATAGGTGGCAATCGCCGCTAAAATAAATAGTAGAATTGTAAATATTAAATTCATAGATGATCTCCTTAATACGTTCGATTTCCTTGTTCACCATTTCCTTCCCAAGTTAATACTAAACCATAATAAATAGAATGACTCGAAAATGTAATGTTCCATAATTGCATTAACAAGTGAGATTTCCAAGGTATGGGTATATGTTTTGGGACATGAGTTATTAAGAAGGAATTTAGGCATGGTGACCGGGAAAATAACCCCCCCGACTCCTAAAGAGCGGGGGTTTTGTTAAATGAATAGTTGTGAGCAAGCAGTTCGAAAACTAAGGTACCTGAATTAGTTCAAAGTGTTGCCACTCATACGGTAGTAATTGCAGGTAGCGTTTTTCTAAATAACGATTATCAATTAGTAATAAAAGACCTCGATCAGTTTCTGTTCGAATGAGTCGACCGCCTGCTTGTTGAACACGGTTCATCCCTGGATAAACGTAAGTGTAGTCAAAACCATTTCTTCCAGCTTGATCAAAGTAAGATTTCATTAGCTGCCGCTCGGTATCAAAATTAGGGAGCCCTACTCCAACGACCACCACTCCTGTAAGACGATTCCCTTTTAAGTCTATCCCTTCTGAGAAGATGCCACCTACAACAGCAAACCCAACTAAGCTACCTTTTCGATCAGATGTGAATTTTTTTAAAAACGACTCTCTTTCTGCTTCCGTCATCCCGCTTTGTTGAATGATCGTTTCCACTTCGTCTGGAGAAGTGAACGCCTCAAAAACTTGTTCCATATAGCCATATGATGGGAAAAAGAACAAGTAATTACCGGGTTTTTCATGAAGCACTTTTTGAAGAAGTGTAACAAGTCTTGGTAGGGTGCGCTCACGATCGCGGTACTTCGTCGAAAGAGGAGCAATATAAACATTCGCATGTTCACGTGGAAAAGGAGAAGGTATTTTCACAGCGTAATCCTCTTCTTTCCAACCAAGCATGTTTTGATAATAAGAGAAAGGTGTAAAAGTAGCTGAGAAAAAAACGTTCGATCGAAACCCTTTCCGCATTTTTTGAAGGAGATGCGAAGGATCGAAACAAAAGAGCTTGATTTTCACCTCGGACTTTCCTGCCTTTACATACGTCATGTATCGCTGATCATAAAGTTTTGCAATTCGAATAAAGTTCTGTGCTAAAAAATATGTTTCAAGTAAAAGCTCATCGCTTCCTTGCTGAAGCAACTCGATTTCACTCACTTGCACAAACGTATCAAGCTGAACAATAAGCTCTTCATCAATTTCGGATAGAACTAACGAACCATTCTGCGTCGATTTTCTGTACGCAATAAACGTGTTATTTATTGATGCTGCTGCGCTTGATACTTCACTATTTTGTCTTTTGTAATTCCGCTTCAACTCAAGAAAGGGTGACTTCATTAATTCGGCAGAATACATTTCTCTAGCCCGATCAACGAGATTATGCGCCTCATCTATAAGAACCGTCGTTTGTTTCTTTTGTTCTTCAATAAGTCGCTTTAAAGAAACGCGAGGGTCAAATAAGTAATTGTAATCGCATATAACCGCATCAGCCATGTAAGACAAATCTAGAGATAGCTCAAACGGACATAGTCGGTGCTTATGAGCATATTTTTCAATAACCTCTCGAGTGATACGCGTCTCATGGTGCAAAATATCAAGCATTCCATCATTAATTCGGTCGTAATAGCCATTGGCATATTCGCAATAATCTTTCTCGCAAATGGTTTTTTCCTTAAAGCAAATTTTATCTCTTGCGGTAATGGTCACAGATGAAGCATGAAGTCCTTTCGTTTCCATTAATTCAAAAGCTTCTTGAGCGGTTTCTCTCGTTATCGTTTTGGCTGTGAGATAGAAAATTTTATTACCATACCCTTCTCCCATTGCCTTAATAACTGGAAATAACGTACTAATTGTTTTTCCTATTCCTGTAGGCGCCGTAGCGAACAACGTCGATTCATCTTGAACCGTTTTATAGACGCTCGCTGCTAACTTTCGCTGACCTTCTCGATAGGAATCAAACGGGAAAGTGAGTGATTTGCTACTGTCATCACGCATGGTAATATGCTTTTGCTTCCATCTAGCAAATGGAGCATACTGTTCGACAACCCATTTCATAAAGTTATTTAGCTCAGACGCAGTTGTTTCCTGTTGATACCGGATGATCTCATTTGTTTCTGACTGAATATATGTTAATTGAATCGTGATTTTCTCTAAGTTGTATTCCTCAACAGCCATGTATCCATAACATTTCGCTTGCGCCCAATAAACTGGGTGTGTCCCTTCATCCACTTCAGTAAGCGGGAGTGACGTGGATTTAATCTCATCGACAATAAATTGTTCATCGTTTTTAAGTAAGCCATCACATCGACCTTCAATATGAAAAGTCATCTCTTCATAAATCAAATTCGTTTCAAACGGTACTTCTTTTTTATCATGTTCTCCATAAGTCTTCTGAATCATCTGGTGAAGTCGAGTTCCTTCCGTCATCGCTGTGGCTGTACGGAAACGAGCATCGATACTTCCCCTCCGAAACGCATACTCGACAAGAGGTCGAACGGATACATTAATCATTTCATTCATCTTATCACCTAATTTTTCGTTTATGCACATTCATTAATAGCCCATTCTTAATTCGTAAAGACACAAGCGGCTCGGCTTCCACACGTTGATCGCTCGAAGCTTGTTGAAGGTGAAACTTTTTCCCAATTGTAGCGAAAATGAGTTGAGCTTCATATGTAGCAAACTGACTACCAATACAGCTTCTCGGACCGCCGCCAAACGGGATGTATGTGAACGGAACTTGTTTTCTTTTCATTCGATCAATAGAGAACTGCTCGGGGTTTTCAAAAAAAGCAGGATTACGATGCATGATATAAGGACTGATTAAAAACGACGATCCAGCTTTGAACGGATGGCCCATTATCTCAACAGGTTCTAACGCTTCTCTTAATAATACCCATGCTGCAGGATAAAGCCTTAACGTTTCTTTAAAAAACTGGTCTGTTAATGGTCGATTCTTAAGGTCATGCTCGTCTAAAGATCGCCATTCAGTCACCAATTGTTTTTCTAATTCGGGATGTACAGAGAGTTCATACCACATCCAGGAGAGGACATTGGCTGTTGTTTCATGCCCCGCGATTAACATCGTCAAAATCTGACTCCTTATTTCTTCTCTTGAAATCGGCGAGCCATCAGAATACGTGGTTTCCTGAAGGAGAGCTAATAAATGATCACCTTTTGGAGTATGGACAATAAGTCGACCAGCCAATTCGTTTAATCTCTTTTTTCCAACTTGATAGCGTCTATTACGTTCTGAAGGAATAAAGGATGGAATAGGAAAAGGTAAGAATAAATCTCCGGCTGATTTTTCAATAATATGAGTAACTGCTTTAACTAGCTCAGCACTTTCTGGTTTTGAGACATCTTGTCCAAACATTGTTTTCATAATAATCCGTAGTGTTAACTTCATCATTTCGGAGCTAATACAGATAACATCTCCGTCATTCCATGCTTTGATAAACTGATTTGTTTCATCTAGAATAATTTCTACATATTGCGCCATTTTCTCTTTATGAAAAGCGGGCATAATCAATCTTCGCTGGCTTTCGTGGATTTTCCCTTCAGAAGTAAGCAAGCCTCTACCAATCGTTTGACTGAGTAATGAAGCGGAGTTTTCTTTTTGAAAGGATGCTGCGTTTGTAACTAGTATTTGCTTTATCGCCTCTGGTTGATGAACAACATAAGAGGAAGCTCCTAATTCTACAAAATCAGCCACTTCCCTCGTTTTCAATAAGAAACCTAATGGATCTTTACGAAAATCAAGGTAATTTTTTAAACGAATCCCAGATAGCTTCTCAACAGTTCCCATCATATATCACCACTCACTGTTTTTCTTTATTATAGAAAGATCTTCATAAGACTTTCAATTTCCAACAGGTTAAACTAGATAAAAAACGCTCTATCTGATTAAACCAGATAGAGCGTTTTTTTCGTTAGTTCACATCAATTGCCCAATTTCCATCACGGAAAATCGCTTCTGTAGATCCATCTTCCTTCACACCATCAATATCGAGTTCTCCAGAACCCATCATAAAATCAACATGAGTTACGCTGTTATTTACCCCATTTTGATCTAATGCTTCATCGTCCATGTTCGCTCCACCTTTTACGCTGCTTGGATAAGCTTTACCCAGAGCAAGATGGCAGGAAGCATTCTCATCATACAGGGTATTAAAGAAAATAAGTCCTGATTGAGAGATAGGAGATTGATGTGGCACAATGGCGACTTCACCGAGTCGACGAGAGCCTTCATCCATGTTCAATAAATTCTCAAGGGTTTCATATCCTTCTTTTGCAGAGAAGTCTACCACTTTACCTTCTTTAAAAGTAAGTGAGAAATCATTGATTAAGTTACCACCATAGCTTAGTGGCTTTGTACTTGAAACGGTACCATTCACGCCATATTTGTGTGGTAACGTAAACACTTCTTCTGTTGGCATGTTAGCATTAAATTCGATGCCCTGCTCAGAAACAGATGAACCACCTTTCCAAATATGCCCTTCAGGCAATTCAATTTCAAGATCCGTCCCTGGAGCCTTATAGACGAGCTTTTTATAATGTCTGTCATTCAAGACTTTTCTTGCTTTTGCAAGAGTGGCATTATGTTCATTCCAGGCTGCTACTGGATTTTCTTGATCAACACGAGTAATTTTGAAGATTTGATCCCAGAGCTTTTCAACAGCTTGTTCCTCTGATGAATCAGGGAAGATTTTTTTTGCCCATTCATTATTTGGAATAGCTACAATTGACCACGTAATTTTGTCATTCATCGTGTATTTACGGAAGTTCTTCATCGCTTCTCCGCTCGCTTTATTCGATGCTGAGATACGAGAAGATTCAATTCCTTTTAGTAGATCAGGGTTTGTAGAGCGGATTGATAGTATCGCTGCCCCTTCACTTGCGAAATGATCAAACATTTTCACACGCCATTCCGGTACGTTTTCAAGCACATCCTGGGCTGCGTTTTCATACCATAAACGGTCAAGATCATCGTCGCTCCAATTGATATGTACAGTCTTAGCGCCTATTTCGTAGGCTTTTTTTACGACGATTCGTGCGAAATCAGCTCCTTCAATAGAAGCGTTTACAACTAGCATTTGATCATTTTGTAAATTTACTCCTCGTTTAAGAGCAAGTTCTGCATACTTTTCTAACATGATTTTTTCTGGCAACATGCATTCCTCCTTAGTATCGAAACGACTACTAAAATTTTAACAAAAGAGAAGCTTTCTGTCCTCTTAATCGCAATGATTTGTTTAGACTAATAGAAAGAAGTGTGAAAAATGACAAAATCGAATGTAAGTATAAATAGTGAGTGTCAATGCGACAATACCATAACGGTATTTGGAACGGGTGAAGTGAGTGCAACTCCTAATATCGCCACTATTATTACAGGTGCTACCACAACTTCTAAGCAAGTTACGGAAGCTCAAGAAGAAAACGCAGAAATAATCGCTGCGATTGTATCGTCATTGCGATCAATCGGAATACCGACAGAAAGCATTCAAACGTCTGATTACAGGATCGAAGAAAACGTCCGATATGATGACAACACGAAAATCTTTCTCGGATACAAAGTTACACACGTGCTGACAGTTACAGTTGAGCCAGTGGAGAAAGCAGGAGCAGTCATTGACGTTGCGGTAAATTCTGGCGCAAATGTCGTCTCAGATATTCGTTTTGAGATAAAAGAACCTGATGTTTACTATCAGAAAGCGTTACGTGCCGCTATGGAAAAAGCCAATCAAAAGGCTCAAACAATCGCTCAGTCTCTCCACATCTCTCTACCAAATACACCACACCGAATCATTGAAACTGGTTCTGCAGCACCATCACCTCGCATGTTTAGCGAAATGCAAAGTACGCAAATACAACCTGGTCAATTAACAATATGTGCGCAGGTGACATTAATTTTTCTTCTTACCTCATAAAAATAGGGCGTATCAACGCCCTATTTTGTCATCGCATGTTCAACTTTAATGCAGCGATCCATAATCATTTTCATATTATGCTTTTTCCCATATTCATAAGCTTCTTCATTCATTACGCCAAGCTGTGCCCAGAAAACGTCCGCACCAATTTCCACGGTTTCTTTCATAATATCAGGAAGAAATTCGCTTCTTCTAAATACATTCACGATGTCTACGTGACCTTTAATATCTTTCAATGAATCTACCGCTTTTTTGCCGAGCGCTTCATCAATTGTTGGATTAACCGGGATGATTTCATAACCTGCATCCATCATGGCCTGCGAGACCATAAATGAAGTACGCCCTGGATTATTTGATAAACCAACGACGGCAATTCGCTTATTTGTTTTTAGGATCTTGCCGATTTCTTCTCGAGTCGGGTTTTCAATTGCCATGTAGTTCTCCCCTTTGCAATTTATGGTATATCTCTATTATAGAAGATGTATGAGCAGAGAAAAACTATTTCGCTCAAAGCTCTTGTGAGAGCCAAGACATCTCTTTTATTACAAGCTCAGTCATAAGGAATATTATCCCCCGCATCTTTTGCCTTTATGTATCGTGAACCACTAGCGAGTTGCGCTTGTTCGAAAATTAGTTCCTCCCAAACTTTCTCAAAAGTGACAGCTTCATTTGCAGGAGTCCCTGCTTTTATCTGCTGTTTGGAAGCACGTTTTCCATCTCTTCCAATGACAGTAAGAGGAAGATTTGGGAAATTGAATTTGTCTAATTGATTGGCACTAGAAACCATGTTGCGAATCTCGCTACCGACAGCACGATACAAATCAGGACTTGTATCATGATCCAACAAAGCTGATTGAATATCATTCTCCCATTTACAGAATAGTTCCGGCAACTCTGGTTGAATTTCTGCGATCAATTCTTCTTTCGTCATTTTTGCGTAAGTGGTCTATTTCTTTATCCAACCTGCTCTAGATTTACATATTTTGCTTCTTAGTAGCCTCGCTTCTATTTTATCTATTTGTTATAATTTTCTTAATTAACTGAAGGGAGATTTCAATATGTCAAAAATCCTACGATTGATCTCATCAAACGGGAGGGACGTATGACTTTAATTTAACTGTACCCCCTCCTATCTTTCTATTATCGGAACTTACATTGAAAGTTGGAGGAACATGTCATCTCATTCAACACGAAATCTTACCCTTTTATTCTGGGTGAACTTTTTTGGTACCATCAGTTTCTTGCAACCGGTTCTTACGCTTTTTTATGTAAAAAACGGATTAAATGAAGCTGATATCCTCATCATTTTGATGTGCTGGAGCGGCGCTGTCTTTATCGGTGAAATCCCAACAGGAGTTTTCGCGGATGCATATGGAGCTAGAAATGCATTTCTAATAGGATCCATCATCAAGATAAGCAGTATCGGCATTCTTTTAATGGCAGATAGCTTAACAATGTTTATGCTGTTTAGCATCTTTAATGGATTATCGGTCACCTTTTTTTCTGGTGCAGACGAAGCATTAATTTATGAGTCATTAAAGAAAGATAAAAACCATCACAAAATGGATGAAGTCATGGGGAAAATTCAATCAGCGGGATTTATAGCTATGATGATTGCTGTTCTAGTTGGATCATTTCTTGCTAAAGATTTACAGAGCGAACAATTTCAGCTACTTATTCTCTTCAGCATCATTTCTTATATTATTGAATTCATTCTCCTGCTATTCATCCATGAACCATCAGGCAAGGTAGAAGTTAAAGGGACATCTTTACAAAATGTAATTGAAGGGATTCAGGTGATTAAGAAAGCACCTCAACTGTTATTCCTGTTCCTAAACCTTACGCTCGTCTTCATTCCTACCGTTGCGGTGTTTCAAAAATTTGATCAGCCATTGATGATTAATGCTGGTCTGCCTGTCTACATCATTGGGCCTATTTATGCTGTTGGTGCATTACTTGCATTCTTTTCATCTAGAAGTATCAATATGCTTCATAGGAATTTCTCTTATAAGGTGCTTATGTACTTTTCTGGTTTTCTTTCAGCATGCGGGCTAGTCGTCGCTGCAATTTTTCAGAATCAGCTCTGGGTTATTTTGTTTGTCGTCTTGTTTTTAAGATGGGTAGGCGCCATTAGATATCCGATTTATTCCAAGTTGAGTAATGACCTCATCCCTTCTCACATAAGAGCAACTACGATCTCTTTGCTATCCATATTAGATTCTGTATTTGATTTAGTTGTCTTCACATTATTAACATTGTTTGCAACCAGCGGCATTCAGGGTATTCTCATCGGATCAGCCATTGTCGCACTGATAGGATCAACTCTTCCAGTTCAAATCAACAAAAGGCGAGCAAAACTGGGATCCAGTCTAATAAATCGGTAAATAAATTTCCAGAATGGTTTGCAATTTATAAGAGGCGATGCTATTATATATTTAAACCATTTTACTATTAATATATTTAGGATTTAAATTAGCTGTAGCTTCGAAAGAGGGTAACAAAGTTAAATCCTCTTAAAAAGCTGCAGTTTTTTAATGTAAACGTATTACAATGGTAAATGGTGAATTTTAAATTATGTACGATGAGGTACATTAGGAGGCAATTTTTTATGCAAAACGGTAAAGTAAAATGGTTCAACGCTGAAAAAGGTTTCGGTTTCATCGAAGTTGAAGGTGGAGACGACGTATTCGTACACTTCTCTGCAATCAATGGTGAAGGTTTCAAAACACTTGACGAAGGCCAAGAAGTTAACTTCGAAATCGTAGAAGGTAACCGCGGACCACAAGCAGCTAACGTAACAAAAGCATAAATCGCTTTACAAGCCCCTGACGATCTTTCGTCCGGGGCTTGTTTATTTTCTATAAATGATTAAATCCTTTATTAGACCAATCATCCAATACGTTATGAACAGGCATGTTATTGTTGAACCAAACAAGCACACCCTCAGAATGCACGGTATTTCGACTACTCACTTTTTTATATCCATTCGATTCTAAAGAGGAAAGAAACTCATAACAGCTGTGAATTTCGTCGGTTTATTTCCAAAGAATAAGAGATCATTATCGGACACAAATTTAGTGTCCCATTCTTCAAGAACTTCTTCTGATAATCGGTTATTTTCCACTCGTTTTATTTCCAATCCTCACTCGCCCTTTCAATCAAAGTCTTATCAATTACGATGCTTATTAGAAGAGAGCTTTTTACTAAGGAGTATTTCGTCATGAATTGGTATGTTTTGATGGCCAGTTAATGGAATCTCAGGCTTTACTTGACGAGCTAAATCAACCGCTCCCCTAGCAACTCCTTTCATTCTGTATCTCTTTCGCTGATAAAATTCAAAAGCGCTAAGGTTATCGTTGGTTGTGATCACCTTCATTTCGGAACATCCATTCTCGACTGCCACAAGCTCTATTCTCATCAATAACCGACCGCCAATCCCTTCCTTTTCAATCAAACTATCAAGTGAAATGATTTCAACGTGATCTTCATACAATCGATAGGTTGCAACACCTATTATCTCTCCATCTGAATCATAAGCTATGAATCCATCTAATTCATGTAATATATACGTTCCGGTAGAGATCACCATTTCTGTGCTGCCCCACAATTGAACAAACAATCGGGACAACGTCTCTCTATTACAATGATTAATGGGCAAAATACGGTATCCAGCAAAATCATAAGCCATTAGGATGCAGTCGTTCCAAGAACCTTCATGCAATTCATGTTTAGGAAGGATACCTAAATTCGCAAAACCCACCTGCTGATAACACCGTATCGCTCTCTTATTCCAGTGCTGTGGATCCATAACAACAAGAGAACCTTTTAAAGTTCTTTCAATATAATACACAACTGATTGAATGAGCTTTTTCCCAATATTTTTATTCCAATATGAGGTTTCCCCGATAAACTGGTCCATTCCATATGAATGATCAGGGAGCTTGATCCTCTCTACCTCTGCTAACAAATAAAACTGTATGTATCCGATCGGAATATTATGAAACAACACAAGGCATCTTACTTCATCGTCTTCTATAAAAAAATCTTCCAAAACTTTTTCTCTTGTATATGGCCGGTCTCTTCCTTCGTAATAAGCAAGAACTTGTTGATCTGTTAACCACTTTAATAGAAAAAGTTCATCCCCTTCTTGAAGATAACGAATACTTAACTCATCATGTTTGATAATGAAATTCATCTTTTCAACCTCCATTACACGCTTCATTCTATAACTGATGCAAACCCCTAACCATACTACTATCGGTACTTTTTACACTAGAGTGAATGCCTGATTGATGATTATTCTAAAAAAAAATAAAAAAATACGCATAAAGAGTAATACTTCTCCCCTATTTAGGGTATACTAGTAAGTTTAGGTTGTATCAATATCAAGATGAGTATGTTACACTTATAGGAACTTATTAGAGATGGGACTTGATAAACATATATGGGAAAATACATGATTGACCACCAAAAACAAATTGTCCATAGGACAGCCTACGCTGGTGATGAGTGTCATTTACCCGAGACGCCGATCAAAGATCGTTCAGAAGCCAACCATGAAGAAGAACTTCTCGTTTTTCTTAGACAAAAAGGCTATCGCAAATGTGCATCCTGTTTCTTTGGCTCAACTTTTGAAGAACATTATGAATTTGACAATCCTCCAAAATACGTATAAACGTTCATTGACTATATAAAGCAAATAAATCAATAGATAAATTTGTCAAAGACAAGGATCAGCTGATCCCTGTCTTTTTATTTTGGAATAGTTACATATGATCGTTCATTTCTCAAGTTTAAGGCTGATTAATTTGAAAGAAGCATTATATATATCTGTTTCACTCTTTTATTGTGAGCGTTTTCAAGATATAATGCAATTGGTCGCTCTTTTCTGAACACTTTTTCTATTCAAGAGTTTGTATTTTCATGTTACATAAAGGGGGTTGATATGTTATATTCATAACTATGTTTTTATAAAAATACGTTTTAGTTGATAGAAAATCCGTTGCAAAACGACAGAGGTGACACTACGTGAACAGTACTCATCAAAGAAAAGTAACTTCAGAAGGATTATTAAAATTTATTATCCCATCTCTCATTGGTATTTTCTTATTCATGATTCCCATACCAAATGATGAAGGTGTTACGATTCCAATAGCAAAACTAGCTGGTTGGCTCCAGGGCCTATTTGGGACAGCTATCCCTTTCTCTCTTCCCGCAATTATGACCATTGTTATTACAATTACAGCAGTACTTAGTTTCCTAGCAGTAGTAGCTAAACCTGATTGGATTACGAAGAGTTCTTTCCTGACGAGTCTATTACAAGTATCAGGTATTTGGTTACTTGCTCGTATTCTGGGTATGATTTTCGCGATATTAACACTATTTAAAATTGGTCCAGAATGGGTTTGGTCAGACGCAACTGGAGGATTATTACTAAATGATCTCATTCCTATTCTTTTTTCTGTATTTTTATTTGCAGGGCTTTTCTTACCTCTTCTACTAAACTTCGGTTTGTTGGAATTTTGCGGGACCCTTCTTACGAAAATAATGCGTCCGATTTTCACTCTACCAGGTCGTTCTTCAATTGATTGTCTTGCTTCGTGGATGGGTGATGGTACAATCGGTGTTCTTTTAACGAGTAAACAATATGAAGATGGTTATTATACGAAACGAGAAGCAGCCGTCATTGGCACAACATTCTCGGTAGTATCGATCACTTTCAGTATTGTTGTACTGCAACAAATGAAACTTGAGGAATACTTCTTACAATATTATTTAACGATCGTATTAGCTGGAATTGTGGCAGCTGTTATTATGCCGAGAATCCCACCCCTCTCAAGGAAACCCGATACTACTTACGAAACAGAAGCAGATGCTCCTGATGATACGATACCTGAAGGCAAATCTCGTTTTCAGTGGGGAGTAATCCAAGCAACAAGAACAGCGGTAGATAATCGTGCCTCGAACGTTATCAAAGGCGGATTTCAAAATGTACTCGACATGTGGATGGGCGTTATTCCAATTGTTATGGCGATCGGGACCATTGCTTTAATTATTGCTGAAACAACACCACTATTCAGTTATCTTGGTGCTCCGTTCGTTCCTATTCTAAATTTAATGCAAGTTCCTGAAGCTGCTGAAGCAGCTCAAACTATGGTAATAGGTTTTGCAGATATGTTCTTACCAGCCATAATTGGTGCAGATATCGAAAGCGATCTTACTCGCTTTGTTATCGCTAGTCTGTCTGTTACTCAGCTAATTTATATGTCTGAAGTTGGTGGCTTGCTCTTAGGATCAAAAGTTCCTGTACGATTTATTGACCTATTTATTATTTTCATTGAACGTACGATTATTTCTTTACCTATTATTGTAGTCATGGCACATATTATTTTCTAAATTAGTAAATCCGGGACAAATAGTTCCGGATTTTTTATTTTGTTTCTTGCTATTATTTATATAATTGATACTTTTAAATAGCATTTTTATATTTTTTTATTATAAATACGGTATATGAAATTTTTAATTTGCGTAAAAAAACAGCGGCATATTAGCCGCGTTTTTTTATTCTTTATCAAACAAAATAACAATTTTTCCTTTAGCATGATGTGATTCACTTAGTTCGTGTGCTTCCTGAATGCCTTCTTGACTAAATGGGAAACGGTGACCGATCGTCGCTTTAATATGACCGTTTTCCATTAATGAAGAAATTTCTTTTAATTGTTCTCCATTTGGTTCAAGCCATACATTTCCTGAGCGAACACCTTTTTCCTTCGCTTTCTCTTTATCAGGCTCTCCTACAATCGAAACCAATCGACCTCCACCACGGAGAACTGTAAAGCTTTTTTCTTGAATTTCGCCACCCATCGTATCAAGAACTACATCATATTCTTCTAATTCTTCTGAAAAGTCCTCTTCACGATAATTAATAACTCGATCTGCTCCAAGTGACTTTAGATAGGCTTCGTTTTTGCCACTCGCTGTTGTGGCAACATATGCCCCTTTGTGTTTTGCAAGCTGGATGGCAAAACTACCGACACCACCGGACCCAGCATGAATTAACACCTTTTCATCTTTTTGAAGATCAGCGAAATCAATTAAGCACTGCCATGCGGTTAAACCTACAAGCGGAACCGATGCTGCTTCTTCATATGAAATATTATCTGGAATGAAGGCAAGCAAATGATCATCTACCACGACTTCTTCTGCATATGTACCATTTGCAGTTGTTGCGGGTCTTGCAAATACTCGATCTCCTTCTTTGAAACCTTCTACGGCTGAGCCTACTTCTTTTATGACACCTGCAATATCCCAACCAAGGATAATTGGAAATTGAAAAGGGAGCATTTCTTTCAAGTAGCCTTCCCTCAATTTCCAATCAATTGGATTGATCGACGTTGCATAACTCTCTACAACAACCTGGTTTTCTCCTGGAGAAGGTGAGGCTACCTCTTTTTCAACTAACTGATCTTTTCCTCCATACTGTTCAATAACAACTGCTTTCATAGTAGAAACTCCTCTCAATCATTGATTCTCTACTATGTTCCCGTTATATCCCTCATTCTAAACAGACTAACTTTCAATACGTCCGAATTTAGAGAGTGTTATTAAGTTCTGAACTGTTAAAAATCCCTGCCATTCTTTTTTTGCGCCTTCCCAACTGTCTTCGTATTGTCCCCATGACCAACTTGGTTCCCAACTGCCATTAGAAAGTTGTTTTTGAATTAAATAATCCAAATTCACTTGAAGCTCTTGATTGAGCTCTTTAGCAAAAGGGGATTGATCAGACTCAACAAGAACAACGGGCTGTACACCATAATGATCCCATTTTTCAGGACGATCTATGATATATGGCAATTTCTGCTTAATTTTCTCGTGAATTTTTTTGTTGATCTCACCACCAGCTAACTGAGCTAAACGAAGATAGCATTGTACCTCGTGAATTTCGTATTCATTTAGGCTATCCAGGTGATTCATCACTTTAGCCAATGATTCTGAAGTGATCGGATAATTACTCCCATAGTGTAAAAAATACCCTACAATTTCTGCATCGGGATTGGCAGAATAAGTGACTTCTCCTTCCGTTACCTTCCACCACGGAGCGTGTGGCACTGAATTCACTGAATGAGGTACAGCTTGCCAACTCTGCTTATCAACTTGATATGTACTTCTCAAATAGTGAAGACCATCCTTAACAAACGGGTGATCAGAATCGAGGTCAAGCTGACTCATGTATTGAAAAGCAACTGAGGTGGCCATAGGAGAAGACTCTTTCAGGCGAAAATCAGGTTCAAGATTGTTCCCAAATCCCCCATCTTTATTTCGGAATTCTTCCAGTTCTTTGAGCACACTTTCTTTGTCGCCATTTCCTTTCCAAAAAGCATAATACTCTCGATCAACCGGCCTCGCATGATTACGTACAAAGGAACATGCTGCTTCAAAACGGTCTTGTGATAATATCTTCACATTAATCAACCCTTTCTACCTTTTCGGTCACTTATAGCTAATTTCTGGACAACGTTGTCATTTCCTTTTATCCCTACTTGAATTTATTTGTAAGAATAAGTAGAGTGTTATTAGAAAGAAGATTTCGACAAGGAGGATGCTTATGAATATTATAATTTTTGGTGCTGGTGCACTTGGTACATATTTCGGGTTAAGATGGTCTGAAACTGGGGAAAACGTCTCCTTTTATGTTCGTGAAGGAAGAAAAGCGCAAATTGAACAAGAGGGGTTGCAAGTAATAAGTGTAAAAGGTAATACGAAGATGCGCTCTCCTAAACTCATCACAAATGCGTCTGAAGTATCTTCCGTTGACCTTGTTCTTCTGGGCGTTAAAGGGTATCACCTTGAAGATAGTCTTCCAGTTCTCAAAGAGTTTGTTGCGAAAGGAGCAAAGGTTCTTCCTATACTAAATGGAATTGAACATATTTCCATCCTCAAAGATGAACTCGGGGAAGAATCAGTACTCGGTGGATTATCATATATTATTGCTACTCTTGATGACCACGGGCACGTACAACATACGAGTGAACTACATGACCTAATCTTCGGTCCGCTCCACCCTTCCCAAGAAAAGATCTGTGCTTCAATAAGCAAAATGAATGAGCATGCGAATTTTAATTCTCAATTAACTTCAAACATCGAAGAAGAGATGTGGAAAAAGTATATGTTCATTTCAGCGATGTCTGGTGTAACTACGGCTGGGGATTTTCACACGGGCATCATAAGAGATGTACCCGAAACCCTCAAACTAGTTGAAAATGTGATGAATGAGATCAGAACACTTGCATCACAGTATGACATACACATCAATCAAGAAGATATTGATCGCCGCATGAAGTCATTCCAATCCCTTCCTTACGAAGCGACTTCTTCCATGCATCAAGATAAAAGAAAAAAGAACAAGCTAGAAGTCGAGCATCTTCAAGGAGGGGCGCTTCGTCTTGCTGAGCAGGTAAAGCTGAAACTTCCTTATACAGAAACGCTTTATCGTTTAATAAAACCGTACGAAATTCAAAAAAAATAAACCAGCATAAGAAAAAGCGAGGATGAATCCTCGCTTTTTCTTATGCTTTTACTTTTGCTTCTGAGGAAAATAATTTCTTTGGATTTTCTTCAAATAAAATCGTCAACGTTTCGTCGGATATTCCAGCTGCCTTCAATTTAGGAATGATTTCTTCAAAAATATACGCTGGTTGCCAATTAGCCATGATTTTTTCCACTGCCTCTGGAAGAACTGGTGGGCGCCCCATCCAATAGTTTACGGTATCATGTGATAGCATGATTTGGTTTTCAAATCCGCTATTCAATAATCCAATTAACGTAATAAGACGTTCTTTATCATAAGGAGCACCAACGAGTCCCTGTATGCCAAAGCGGTCAAAACCGATATTTACCCCCATTTCTAAAGTCTTCAAATGATAAGCAGCATCTGTATTTCCACACATATGACCAATGATGATGGATTGTGGGTGGACACCTTCTTCAATCAAAAGCTGTGCTTGCTCAGGCCCCATTGTCCCCTCTTGTGTATGCGTTAAAATTGAAATGCCCGTTTCTTTATGGACACGTGCAGCGGCTTTAAAAAACATCATTTCATAATCTGTAATTTGATCTTTACTAGAGGCTAGTTTAATAACCCCTGGTTTAATTCCAGTTGTTCCAATCCCATCCGAAATTTCCTTGCTAAACATCTCATAAATATCTTCTTCTGCCGTTCCAAGACCCTGTCTAAATTTGAAATAAGGGGTCGCACCTTCCCCTTCATAGTAGTATCCGGTCGCACAAATTATTTGTAGTCCTGTTTCAGTTGATATTGTTCGAAGAAGTTCCGGATTTCTACCACACTCGTTCGGCGTAGGATCCACTACCGTTTTCACACCGTGTGCCATGACACTTTCGGCAACTGATATACCTACCTGAAGTGCTTCTTGAAAATCAAATGCTCCAAGAGAAACATCCCCACTAAAACCAGGATAACCAAATGCAAAATGCTCATGAACTAGCGTTTTCCCGAGCTGCTCTACCGGAATTGGACCCGTCACTGTTTCTACTGTTTTCCCCATATTATTTCACTCCTTCTGCTTTTTGACGCTCGTTATCCTGGAGTTTTCTCCATAAAATCTTTCCACTACTCGTAGTTGGAAATGCATCCATAAACTCAATCATTCTTGGATATTTATAAGCTGCCATTTGTTCTTTGGACCATTCGATAATCTCTTCTTCCGTGACTTTTCCTTTATCACCCTCGTTTAGAATGACAAAAGCTTTAACTGTTTCACCTCGACGAGGATCAGGAACACCGACAACGCAAGCTTGCTGAACAGCTGGGTGCTTATATAAGATTGACTCGACTTCTGTTGGCCACACTTTAAAACCCGAAGCATTGACCATTCGCTTTACGCGATCAATCATAAAAAAGTATCCTTCTTCATCATAGCGTCCTATATCACCCGTTCGGAAGAAAGACTTCCCATCAAGGTCTATAAACGAATTGCGATTTTCATCCTCTCGATTATAGTATCCATCAAACACTTGTGGGCCGTTCACTACGATTTCACCTGGCTCACCTGGTCCAAGCTCTTTCATTGTATTAGGATCGATTACACGAGCATCCACGTCGAATGAAGGAACGCCTAAGCATTGAAGTTTTGGAAAATCAGGTGGATTGAAATGAGTGTGAGATATCGTTTCAGATAAACCATACCCTTCTATAAATCGTAAGCCTGTTAAGTTATATAATTTCTCCCCAACAGCTGCTGGTAAAGGAGCACCGCCCCCAGCTAGTATTTTTAGTGATGAAATTGAATAGTTTGGTAGATTAGGGTTTGATAGAAAATCAATCAGCATTGTACTAATATTAACCCAGTTAGCAACCTCATATTTTTCAATAAATTTAGCAGCCAAATCCCGATCCCAACGTGTCATGACTACCATTGGAGCCCCGCTATAAATGGGAGCATGCATGCTATGGAGCATACCTGTCACATGAAATAAAGGTAGCGTTACAAGATGCATGCCATCTGCTGTGATATTCATCCATTGAGATGCTCCTACAGCATTTGCTTGAAGCGTGCGGTTTGGATGAATGCATCCTTTTGGAAGACCCGTTGTACCAGATGTATAGGGCATGACCGCAACGTCATGAATAGATCTTACATATTCTCCAGGTGAATATTGGTGATTGACTACATCTTCCCACGTATTATGATTCGCCTTGTCCACTCTTCTAGCTTCTAGTGAAACTTCTGCTGGTATATCGCTTTCGTTACCGGCATAGTGAGAATAAGCTGCCGTGATAACATTAGTAAGTGTGGTTGCCCCTACTAGAGGTTCTACCTTTTCATAGAGCTCCTGACCTACGATTGCGGTTTTAATATCGCAATCCTTAATATAGAAAGAGAGTTCCTCTGCTGTTAACATTGGATTAATGGGAACAACGACAGCATTCGCTCTTAGGATCGCATAATAGGAAATGACAAACTGTGCAGAATTCTGCATGAAAAGAAGAACGTTTTCACCCTCAGTGACCTTCAACTGCTCAAGAAAAGCAGCCGTACGATCAACTTCCGTTAGTAGCTCTTTGTATGTTAGTGTTGCTCCGTAATAAATTATTGCTTCTTTATTCGGATATCTTCTGGCCGAAACAACGAGGTTATCATAGATTGTCGTTTCAGGAACGGTAAGTGAATATGGTACTCGTTTAGGCCAGAATTTAAAATGATTTGTTTGCATTTTTTCGATCCCCTTTCAAGTCCACTTAATTTTCTATCTTAACTACTTTTCCGTCTTCAACAGCTCCGATAGCTGGTTTCCAGTCAAATGCACCACCGTTATAAATGCCAGTTAAATGCCAAACCATTTGCTCGTCGGGAAGTGATTGAACACCTGCATCCATGCTTTCCATGATTTTGGCTGGATCGTCAACTGACCCGGCTTCTTTCATCGCATTTACGATGACATGCATCGCTTGATAGTTAAAAGCACCTTCAGCAGTTGGAATCCGCTCGAATCGTTCTTTGTATTGACGAATAAAATTCTCAGCCCCTGGAGCATCACTATCAATAATTGGAAGAGCACCTATCGTACCTTCTAACTGATCAAGCCCGCCTAGTACTGGCTCAATTTCTTCGATTTTTGACTGATCCATCAGCATGAAACCGCCCTCAAAACCAAGCTCTCTTGCTTGTTTAATCACGAGCGCTGTAGGCTGAGAAGGTCCTCCTACAAACATTACATCAGGATTGTTGCTTAATGCTTTTGTCACGATGGAGAAGAAATCTGTATCCTTACTAAAATCAATAGAGCCTTCAAATACAACTTCTCCCCCATTTTCTTCCCATACCGGCTTTAATGCTTCTGTCCAATCTTTACCATATTGAGAGGAAGTAGGCAGAAGAGCTATTTTCTTTCCAAATCGCTCCATTTGATAGTCTGTAAAAGGCTCAGGATAAGCATTGTAAGCTGGCGGAACCCCTAATGTCAGCGAATTATTTTGTTCCATAATTTTCGGTTCACTCGTATAGGCTGCAATAAGAAAGTCTTCTTGTTCGTTAAATACTTGAGTAGCGAATACGCCTCCACTATGAGGAACAAAAATAATTGGCGTATCATTTTCTTGTACAAGTCTTCTTGCATTTGTACCTGTTTCATTCGGTAGATATTGATCGTCTAGTGTCACAAGGTTAATGCCATATTGTTTGCCATTCACTTCGAAACCTTCTTGATTAATCTCATCTACGGCCATTTCTAATCCGCTCAACGTATTTTCCCCATAATATGCTGCAGGTCCACTTAGTGGGCCACTAAACCCAATGTTGACCGTGTTCTCTGCAGAAGATGTTGCATCTGCATTTGTACTAGTGTCTTTTGATTTATTTTCATTAGAAGATCCTTCTGAATTACTGGAGTTACTAACGGATCCCGCCGCACAACCGCCCACAACCATCAGTCCAATTAACACCATCATAAATACAAAAAGCTTTTTCCCAATTTTCATCGCTATCCCCCCTATACTAATCGATTCCAATTATGCTCCAATATAAGCTTTTCGAATCTCATCATTAGACAAAAGTTCTTCCTTGCTTCCTTCTAGTACAATTTTGCCACTCTCAATGACATAACCCCGATCAGAAATCTGGAGTGCTGCATTTGCATTCTGCTCTGCCAACAGAATCGTTGTTCCCTGCTCATTGATATCCTCGATAATGTGGAACATTTGCTCAACGATCAATGGCGCTAGACCTAATGATGGTTCATCAAGGAGAAGGACTTTCGGCTTGGCCATTAATGCGCGACCAATGGCAAGCATCTGCTGTTGACCACCACTTAGAGATCCAGCTGCTTGATGGCGCTTATCGAATAAAATAGGAAAAAGAGAATACACCTCCTTTAACTGATTTTCCATTTCCTTTCGATGCTTTCGAGGAACATAACTACCCATCTTCAGATTTTCATAGACAGACATTTGTGGAAATAACTTTCTCCCTTCAGGACACTGGACTATGCCTTCCTTCACAAGAGAGTGAGGCGGTTTTCCCGTTACCTTGCGATCCATAAACAGAACATCACCAGATACTGGTTTCATCAAACCACTGATCGTTCTAAATATAGTGCTCTTACCTGCCCCGTTAGCTCCAAGTAAAACAACCGTTTCTCCTTCGTGAACATTTAAGGAAATCTGGTGAAGAACGTTCGATGCACCGTAGTTGACATTAATTGTGGATAGCTGGAGCATGCGCTGTACCCCCTAGATAAGCTTGAATCACAGCTTCATTTTGGCGAATTTCCTCTGGTCGCCCTTCTGCAATTTTCTTCCCGTGGTTCAAGACCACAATCTGATCTGCTAGACTCATAATCATCGGCATCTTATGCTCAATAAGACAAACCGTAATGCCGTGGTCAGCCATCTTCCTCATTAAATACGCAAGTCCATCTGTTTCATCTGGATTCACTCCGGCAGCTGGTTCATCAAGAAGAACCATTTCAGGATCAGTCGCTAAAGCTAGAGCAAATGCGAGTCTCTTTTTTTCTTCCTGTGATATAAGAGATACAGGATGTTCAACAACATGCATCATTTCAACAAACTTTAGCGCTTCTAATGCCTTTTCGTAGGACTTTTTTTCTTCATCTTTTTCTCTTTTCGTACGGAAAAGCGCATCCCATATTCCGGATTTGGTACGAAGCCTATGGCCGATTAGCACATTATCTAGAACAGTCGATTGTTCAAATAAGTTTGTTGTTTGAAAAGTTCTTCCTATTCCTAGTCTTGCAATTTGCTGTGGAGGTAACTTTGTAATCTCTTTTCCGTTGAAATTAATTCTTCCAGATGTCAGTGGGTGTATCCCACTAATCAAGTTAAAAAAAGTTGACTTCCCGGCGCCGTTAGGTCCAATGATTGCTGTAATGGTCCCTTTTTCTATAGACACATTCACATCTTCAACTGCCGCTAGTCCCCCGAAGCGCTTCGTGATTCCCTCCGTTGAAAAAAACATTAGCCTGCCTCCCCTACGTTCCTTTTAACATCACGCTCTTCCTTAGCGGTTTCCACCTTTTTCTGCCGCTTTTTTTGCATATACGCTTGAATACTACCTGATATTCCACGAGGGTAGTATAAGACTAATAAAACAACTACAGGACCGAAAATGAGCATTCGATACTCTTCAAGAAACTGCAATGATTGCGTAAGAGAGATGACAATGAGAGTGCCAACAATCGGACCTGCTAGAGTTCCAATCCCTCCCACAAGAAGGTACATCAACATCTCGAACGTAACGGTAATAGCTGAGATTTGTGGTCCGATAAACCGAATAAAAGACGCGTACAAAGCCCCAGATAATCCAGCAAATAATGCTGATAGGGTAAAAGCAAGCAACTGATTTTTCATGATAGAAATACCAATCGTTTTCGCAAGCTCTTCACTATTTCGGATCGCAATAAATGTCCTACCAAGTAATGAATGTACGATGCGATAACAAAGAAAAATCGTAAATGATAGAAAAAATAGAGCCAGATAATACTGAGATGTTAACGTATCAAAAGTGATGGGACCGATACTCCCAGGAGCGGGAATTCCAATTAACCCTCGCACTCCTCCAGTTAAACTATCCCATTTATCTATTAGGAGATAGATAATAACGCCTACACACATCGTGTAAATAGCAAAGAAATGTGATTTCGTCCGAAGAGCAACCACACCGACAATAGCGCCTGCTATAGAGGTGATCGCGACAGCAAGAAATAAAGCCATCCAATAAGGCATTCCAGCTTTTGTCGTCAGTAATCCAAGTCCATATGCTCCTATTGCAAAAAATCCTGCATGAGCGAGAGATAAATAACCCACATAGCCCGAAATGATGTTAAAACCGTAGACTGCAATGGACCAAATAAACACAAGTGTTAGTAATTGCAGCACATACATATTTGGGAAAACTAGCGGAAAAAGAACAGCAACACACGCTATCAAAAGTAAAAGGGTTCGTTTTGAAAGAACATTTAGCATTACTGAACCCCCTTAGTAAACAACCCGGTCGGCTTGGCTGTGAGAATCACAACGAGTAAGAGAAACGCAATCACATCTTTATAGTCAGAGGATATGTACGTTGCTCCAATGCTCTCCGTTAATCCAAGTAAATAACCTCCAAGTATGGCACCAGGGATACTCCCCATTCCGCCAATGATGATGATGACAAATGCTTTCATGATGACGAGGTTTCCCATCGTAGGGAATACGAGATTAATTGGCGAAGCAAGTGAAGCTGCTGCAGCCGCTAAACCACCAGCAATCGCGAACGTGAGCCATGCTACCTGATTTGCATTAATTCCTACTAGAAAGGCCCCTTCTCGATTTTGAGCCATGGCAATAATAGCTGCCCCAATCATTGTTTTGGTTAAGAAAAAATGAAGCGCAAGCATAAGGATCACAGCTGCCACGATAATTAAGAGTCTTTGCAGAGTTACCGTTAAACCGAATAAGTTAACGACAGAACCATATGGGGTGTCCATTCTGTGGTATTCTGTTCCCCACATAAATTGACCAAATGCTTCTAGAAAAAGAAGGATACCAATGGCCGCAACCATCATTCTCATCCCATCAGCGCCTTCTAACTTACTGAAAATAAGCTGTTGAGTCACTACTCCAAGAAGAGCAACGACAGCAATCGATGCAATGATAGCGATCCAATAGTGAAAACCAAAACCTACCATCATCATTAAAGTAACGTAAGCACCCACCATATAAAAAGCACCATGAGCAAAATTGGGAACATGTAAAATACCGAAAACCAGTGTTAAACCAAGGGCAACAAGCGTGTAAACGCTTCCAATTGTAAGTCCGTTAAAAATCTGCTGGAAAAGGAGCTCCATGTTATTCCTCCTCTATTAGATAGGATCCAGACTAAGGGGACGGCGGACTTATGAAGAGGATTCAAGATGTGGGAATTAATCTGGATTGAAGAAATCTTCAATCCAGATTAACAAGTTTATTTACCTTTAAATTGAGGAGCACGTTTTTCTTTAAACGCATTTGCGCCTTCTTTGTGATCTTCTGTCGTTACCATTAAAGCCTGAGTAATACGTTCTTGTTCAAGCACTTCAGATAAAGATGAAGTGAGTGAAGCATCGGCAATCTTTTTAATAAAACCATATGCTTTACCAGGACCTCTAGAAAGCTTATCAGCATATGCCATTGCTTCTTCCTCTAAGCTAGCTAAAGGATAAGTTTGATTTACAATATTTAATCGTTTCGCTTCTTTTGCAGTAATAGGCTGGGCAGAGAAGAAAAGCTCTTTCGCCTTATAAGGACCGATTAAACGCGGAAGGAAAGATAGTCCTCCACCATCTGAAATTAATCCGACCTGAGAGAAACTTAATACGAAACTACTATCTTCTGCTGCTAGAATAATGTCACTAGCGAGCGCTAGATTAAATCCTGCTCCAGCAGCAAAACCATGAATAACTGAAATAATCGGCTTCTCAAGGTCCCTCATCGTAAGAACTAGTTCATTTAACTTACCAATATGTTCATAAACTTCTGTTGAAGAAGTATCCCCCATCGTTTTTACATCACCACCGGCACTGAAAGAACGGCCGGCACCTGAAAGCATAACAACTCGAATGTCGTCGTTTTCTTTCGCATCTTGAATCGCTTTTGTTAGTCCTAAGATCATTTCGGGACTAAACGCATTTAGCGCTTCAGGTCGATTAAGTGTAAGATGAAGCACAGCACCATGTACATTTACTTTAAGATGATCCGTTTTTACTGTTGTTTCCATTTTTAAACACTCTCCTTATTATTTATACGATGAGCCAGCCACCGTCGACTAATAGATCAGATCCAGTCATATAACTCGCTTCAGGTGAAGCAGCAAATGAAATAACGTTTGCAATTTCTTCAGCCTGTCCCACTCGATTCAAAGCTGTATTTCGCTTAATTGACGCCTCAAACCTTTCATTCTTCAAACCGTCTTCTGTTAACGGAGTTTCAACAAATCCAGGGGAAACTGAATTCACTCGAATGTATGGGGAAAGTTCTACCGCCAGTGCTCTTGTAAAATTAATAACGGCTGCTTTCGCTGCACTATAATGAGGAATTTGTGCACCAGCCTTATGCCCTGATAACGAGGCTACGTTCACGATAGAGAAATCTACCATTTCTTCCTCTTTCTTTGCGGTTTCTAGCATTAATTTCCCCAGCGCCTTCGAAACGAGAAAAACACTTTTTAAATTCACATTTTGTGCAAGATCCCAATTTTCTTCCGTCATTTCAAGAATGGGGGAACCTTGAGACCCTCCAGCATTATTAATTAATACATGAAGAGTTTCAGTACTTTCTTTAACGAATGTTGTTAGGTGATCAATTTGTTCCTGCTTTGTTACGTCAGCTACAAAAGTAAGAACTTTTCCTTCAAGTTCTTTAAGCTCGTTAGCCGTTTGCAACAGCTTAGCCTCTGTACGGCCAACAAGAATAACCGTTCCTCCTTCACTCGCTATCCGCTTTGCAGTCATGGCACCGATTCCGCTGCCACCCCCGGTTATCACTGCCGTTCGTCCTGAAAACCTTCCCATTTCTTTCACCGCTTTCTAAACTTCGTACTTTAATTTATTGTAGCTTTGTTTTGCAATTAGTCGATTTCGTTCTAGCGAACTTCCAAAGTCATATTTCGAAAGTTCTTGAATAATTAATCCTAATGTTTGTTCCTTTTCATCTTGAGAGAGTACGCTCATAACCAGTTTGCGAGCTGACGTTTCTACTTGCAAAAGAGCTTCTTCAAGGAAAGTTCTAGCTAGCATCTGCTTCAAATCACCGGCTGATTCATCCTTCTTAAATGCTCGGAGAACTGCAGCTTCACTTGCATAAAGCATAATCGCTATATTCGCAAGCTTCATAAGGGATTCTTGATGCTCCATCAGTTCTTTACCATGCTCTTTGTAGGCTACACCTGCACATACAAGAAATACATTTCGTATGCTTTGAATAGCCGCTTCTTCATTTAATAAACGATTGTTCGGCTGCATTAATCCCTGCTTCGCTTTTTCAATGTGCTCTTCAAGAAGAATTTCGCCTTTCATCGCTTTCTTAAATAAATTTCCTGGTATTAACAAACGATTCACTTCATTCGTTCCTTCAAAAATTCGGTTGATTCTGGAATCGCGGTACATCTGCTCAATTGGGTATTCCTGAATAAATCCTGCCCCGCCATGAAGTTGTAATGACTCATCAACAACTTGATCGAGCGTTTCAGATCCAAATACTTTACAAATAGCGCACTCCACGGCATACTCCATCATTTGCTTTCCAACAATCCTGTGGTCTTCTTCGTCATATAAACCTTCCATCGCACCTTCAAGTAGAGAGGCTGTCCGATATTGTAGTGATTCTGAAGCATAAATTTTAGCCATCATCATCGCTACTTTTTCTTGAGTAGCTGAAAAACCGGCAATGGTTCGACCAAATTGTTTACGCTCACTTGTATGTTGTAACGCCAGTCCTAGAGCATGTTTTGCTCCTCCAGTACAAGCAGATCCCAGATTAAACCTTCCCAAATTCAAGACATTAAGAGCAATAACGTGACCTTTCCCTTTATCACCAAGAAGGTTATCAATTGGAACTAGGCAATCTTCTAAAATAACCGATCTTGTCGATGATCCTTTTATACCCATCTTCTTTTCTTCTGGCCCAAGAGAAATACCTGGAAAATTCTTTTCTACGATAAATGCCGAGAAGTGCTTTCCGTCTATTTTGGCATAAATAATAAAAGTATCTGAAAAGACCGCATTCGTGATATAAAGCTTTGTCCCATTTAAAATATAATGAGTGCCTTCCTCATTTAAAATAGCCGTGGTTTGGGATGCAAGGGCATCAGAGCCTGCGTTAGGTTCAGTTAAACAGTAAGCACCAATGTATTCGCCTGAAGCGAGTTTCGGTAAATAATGATTCTTTTGTTCCTTCGTTCCAAAATGTGTAATTGGAAGCGTAGCGATGCAGGTGTGGTTGGATTGAGCAACGCCATAACTACCTGTCCGGCCAACCACTTCTCCTACGATCCCTTTTGAAACTTTATCTAGTCCAAGACCACCATATTTCTCAGGTATGCTATGACCGAGAAGACCAAGATCACCAGCTTTTTTTATCAAAGTTACAACCTTGTCAAACTGTTGATTTTCAATCGATTCTCTATGCGGTTCAACCTCTTTAGTAATAAACTGGTGAGCTGTTTTTGCAATCATTTTATGTTCATCGGTAAAATCTTCTGGTGTGAATATTTCTTCTGAACTAGAATGTTGAAACATAAAATCCGCACCAGAACGACTAGACTTGGTTTGTGTCATGATGAACCTCCTCTCGAACCACCGTTTTTTGCGCCTTCACATAAGGGACGACTGAGAAAATCCCTTCGGTAGCAACAAAACTTACTTCTTCTTCAAATCCGTACCTCTTAATCATTTCACCGACTCGCGAGGAAAGTAACACGTCCTCACCGCTTTTCGAACTACCTTCATAAAATGAAACAGCAGCACGTGAGGAATCAGTAAGCTCCCAATCGTGAGTAGTAAGCATTTGATGTATAAGATATCCAGCACCGTAGAAGTCCTCCAAGGCAAATTCGCCGGATGAACCCGAGCAAACAATCACAATCGTTTCCTCTCGGTGACTATCATTGAGCTTTTTTGCGATGGCATGACCGTTCAGTAACGAAGCCACATACACTCGTTTAGCTTCTCTCGTTCGTTTAATTGCTACGGTTCCATTTGTAGTTGATAAAATTAACGTTTTTCCTTTAACAGCTTTCTTTAATTGCAATGGATTAGGATCTAGAAACCCTTCAATTGTTCGCCCTTCATACTCACCTGAAAGCAAATAACTTCCTTCAGGTAACGTTTTCGCTTCTTGCAATGCTTCGTGTTGATCTAGAACAGGAATAACCCGTTCTGCACCAAATTCAAGTGCTGAGGTTATGGTTGATGTTGCTAGAAGAATATCAAGCACAACCGCAATTTTTTCTTCACTAATTTTTGCCTGATCAATATCTTCCTTTTTTAAAACGACATGTATTTTTCCCATATGAACTCCTAACGCTTTACTTTGGCATTGTCACGAGCATGTGCAATTAAACTCGCTACAAACTGATTAAGATGACGAAAGCGTTCATCCGATGTTTGACCCATTTTCCAGCGATAATAGATTTGCTGACAAATGACAGCAAGTTTGAAATAAGCAAATGTTAAATAGAAGTTCATTTGCGAGACATCACGCCCTGATTTAGTAGCATAAGACGCAATAAATTCTTCTCTCGTCATAAATCCATTCATAACAGTTACCGGTGCTTTACCCATGCCCTTTTTTAAGATTTCTGGGTCATCTTGTTGCAACCAGTACCCCATTGCGGCACCAAGATCAGCCAGAGGATCACCAACAGTTGTCATTTCCCAATCGAATAAACCTACCATTCTGCTATAGTCTTCCTGATCAAACATCGCATTGTTTAATTTATAGTCGTAGTGAATCACAGTAGGGCTTTGTGATTTAGGGATATTCGAAGCCATCCATGTCGTCAATTCATCAATACCAGGAATATCATCTGTTTTCGAGCGGTTATATCGTTTGATCCAGCCGTGCACCTGACGTTCCATGAAACCATCAGGGTGAGTTACTTTACTTAAATTTGTCTTCTGATAATCAACACTGTGCAAATCAACTAGCGTATCTACCATCGTTTCTGAGATCCTTCTGCACAACTCTTCAGTAGGTTGAACGCCATCAGGAAACGAGGTGTCAAGCACAATTCCCCTTCTTCTTTCCATAAGAAAGAATGGGGCATCAAGTAAAGTTTCATTATAGATGTATGGTTTTGGTGCTAGTGGGAAAACGGGATGTAATTCTCTTAAAATCGTATACTCTCGTTCCATGTCATGCGCTTTTGGAGCAACAGGACCAAGAGGCGGTCTTCTGAGAACTGCTTCCCACTCACCAATCGATAGCTCATACGTCAAATTTGAGTGACCTGTTCCAAACTGTTCAACTATGAGAGGATCATCACTCAGATGGTCAATGTTTTCCTTAATAAACCTCTCTAGTTTCTTTAGATCGAGCTGTTCTCCATCTCGGACAGGTATCGTATCGTGTGAATAAGTCATACGCCACTCTCCTGATTACGTAATATTCAGTCATTTACCCTTAAAAAATACCACGATTATAGCAGTTGATAAGATTCCTCAAGCTTACTTCGCAATTCATCCGGTATAACTTCGCTTACTTGTTTCTTAAAATCATAATAGACGACAGTCGCTTCACCTTCAGCTACTACACCATCACTTTCCGTATCCTTTATATAGTGCATGAGTGTAAAGCTTTTTGTGCCAATTCGCTTAACAGAAGTTTCTACATGAAGTGACTGTTTAAAATAAGCTTGTTTTAGAAAATCACATTTCGTAGAAACGAGAATAAATGGCCAATCATCTGTTCCAGAACGTTTACCTAGATAATCAAAAAATTGTACACGTGCTTCCTCGAGATATATAAAGTAGCTTGTGTTATTAACATGGCCAAGCGCATCCGTTTCACAAAATCTTACTCTCACACTTGTATGAACGCTCATATCGATTCCTCTTTTCTATTACTTATGAGTAAAAGCAGGCTTTCTCTTTTCGATAAATGCTTGAACGCCTTCTTTAATGTCATCTGTTTGGAAAACTTCCTCGAACAATTCAGCCTCAAGCTCAACAGCTGATTCAATTGGAAGATGAGCTCCTTTGTTCACAGCGTGCTTAATTCGTGATAAAGCCTGTAGGGATTGTCCAGTTATTTTGGCGGCTAGTCCCTGCGCATAAGCCATTCCCTGGCCCGACGGTACAACGTGATTTACTAGCCCATATCGATCGGCTTCTTCTGCAGAAATCGGTTCTCCTGTAAACATCATTTCTTTTGCTTTTGCTTCTCCAATCAGTCTAGGGAGCCGCTGAGTTCCCCCACCTCCTGGGAAAAGACCTAGCTTTATTTCAGGAAGTCCGAGTTGAGCATGCTCTTCAGCAATACGCATATCGCATGTCATCGCAAGTTCACATCCACCGCCGAATGTTAAACCATTAAGAACCGCAATTGTTGGCTTAGGAAAGTGATCAAGATAGTTTAATACCTGATGAGTTTCCATCACGATATCTTTAAACCCTGTATGTCCAATCCACTCAGGAAATTCCTTAATATCTGCACCAGCCATGAATGCTTTATTACCAGCACCTGTTAAAATCACTGCAACAGCATCTTGATTGGCTTCTAACTCTGTAAATACTTCAAAAAGTTCTGTAGATACTTGCTTACTCATCACATTTAAAGGGGGATTATTAATCGTCACAACCGCTGTTTTCTCATGAATTTCATACGTTACCATTTTCATTAATTCTTCACTCCTTCTTTTGTATAGTCATACCAGCCTTTACCTGTTTTTCTTCCTAATGTTCCAGCTTTCACTTTATCTTCTATCGCCTTTGAAGGTTTATCCTCTGGGTTACCTGTTTCATTATAGCGTTGCTGCATCACGTAATAACCTACATCAATTCCTGATAAATCCATCAATTCAAACGGACCGATCGGATGATTTAAGGCTTTTCTACAGATGAGGTCAATATCTTCAAAATCAGCGATGCCCTCCTCATATAAATACATCGCTTCTTTTTGTAAGGCACCAAGAATGCGATTCGCAACAAAACCGGAAATCTCTTTCTTTAACAATACACCTGTTCGATTAATTTGCTCACAAACAGCCATTGTAAGCTTAGCTGTTTCTTCCGACGTTGCATCGCTCATAACAACTTCCACACAATCCATCACTAGTGGTGGGAAGAAAAAGTGCATATTCACAACTTTATCTTTACGATTCGTTGCGGACGCAATTAACGAGTTCACAATCGTTGAACTATTCGTAGCAAGAATTGTATTCGGATCAGCTAGTTGATCGAGCTTTTCAAATACCTCTCGTTTCACATCTAACTTCTCTACAATTGCTTCAATGATAAAATCAGCTCGAACAGCAGCTTCTTCAAGACTAGTCGTGAATTGCAGGCGTTCAAATGCTGCTGATTTTTGTTCTTCGGTTATCTTCCTTTTTGAAACCCACTTTGACATAATTCCTTCAAGCTTTTCTCCAGCTTCTTTTAGTGCTTTTTCATTGATATCTTGAATGGTTGTTTCATAGCCACCAAGTGCGCAAAGCATCCCAATTTGGTGACCCATTGAACCTGCTCCCAATACTGTGATGTTCTTGACTTCATCGATTTTCATACCTTTTCCTCCTTAATTAACTAACCGGTTAGAATGTTTGGATCGAAAGCGTTTACATTATAGTGAAATGAGAAAGGAAAGCTTATTCGCTTTCCTCTATTCCGTTTAGTACCATATCCACAAAAATGCTAGCTACTTCCTTATCTGAAACTGGACCGTTTGGTTTATACCACTGATACGTCCAGTTTGTAATGCCAAGAATGGCAAACGTCACAATCCCAATATTGAGATCACTTTTGAATTCTCCGTTTTCAACACCTTGTTTTAATAGATCCTGAAAGTAATAGCGAATTTGATCACGCTTTGGAAGAATTTCGGCTAAGTTTTCTTCTTTCAAGTTTTTCATCTCACGGAAGAAAACTCGTGCACTATGACCTTCTAATTCGACGTTGTGAATTAACATGTACACCATATCGTATAGCTTAGTTTTACAATCTTTCGACACATCTTCTAAAATTTCCTTTTGTTGCTTAATCATTCCGTCGATATAAGAAGAGTGAATATCCATCAGCAGTTCTTCTTTACTCTTAAAATAGTAATAAAATGTGCCCTTCGTTACGCCAATGGCATCGACAATATCTTGAATTGACGTTTCACTAAAGCCTTGCTTCTCAAAAAGCTCAATACTTTTGACAGTCAGTTTGTGTTTCATGCTAGTACCCTCTCAATCTATCAATGTTCATTGATTAAGATTATATCATATGGAGGCTACTCAGAAGCATCCTTAGCTATACTTGACGTGCTTCATCGCGAATGGATCTTCTTAAAATTTTCCCTACGCTAGTTTTAGGGAGCTCGCTACGGAATTCGACGACCTTTGGCACTTTGTATGGAGCCATTTCATCCTGACAATAAGAAACAACTTCTTGCTCTGTTAATTCAGCTCCTGGCTTCTTAACGATAACGGCTTTGACAGTTTCACCACGATAAGGATCCGGAACACCTACTACAACAGCTTCCATAACAGCAGGATGTTCATATAGAACCTCCTCAATATCACGCGGATAAATATTATACCCACTAGCAATAATAAGGTCCTTTTTGCGATCAATAATGGAAATATACCCATCGCTGTCCATCTTTGCAATATCGCCTGTATATAGCCAACCATCTCGCAATGTATTAGCCGTTTCTTCTGGCATGTTCCAGTACCCTTTCATAATTTGTGGTCCTTTAATCACCAGCTCCCCTGACTCACCAAACGGAAGCTCTGTTTTCCCTTCACCTAGGTCGACAACCTTATAATCCGTTGAAGGAAAACCAATTCCAACACTACCAGGCTTACGTTCACCGAATGGGGGATTTACATGAGTCGTCGGTGAAGCTTCACTCAATCCATATCCTTCGAGTATTTTGGCCCCAGTTTTCCTCTCAAATTCCTTCATTAATCCAACGGGCATTGGGGCGCTTCCGCTATTACAGGTCCGAATGCTACCGAGATTATACTTTTCTGCATCAGGATGGTTTGTAAGTCCTACATACATCGTTGGGACGCCTGGAAACATTGTTGGTTTTTCAGTTTCGATCGTCTTCAATACTTCATCAACATCGAATCTTGGTAAAATCACGCTCTCCGCACCAATTCGAATTGATAAATTCATACAAGACGTCATTCCAAAAACGTGAAATAACGGAATGACC
Organism: Anaerobacillus sp. 1_MG-2023; assembly: GCF_030547345.1. NCBI lineage: Bacteria > Bacillati > Bacillota > Bacilli > Caryophanales > Bacillaceae > Anaerobacillus > Anaerobacillus sp. 1_MG-2023. The sequence continues at coordinate 148,236 of NZ_JAUORD010000007.1, forward strand.
GTTAGGCACTTCTCTTCACCAAAGATAAACTCTCCTTTAAAGAATTCAAGGCTTTGCTCTACATTTGCAATTAGATTACGATGAGTGAGCATTGCTCCTTTTGATCTCCCAGTTGTCCCGCCAGTATATTGAAGAACAGCGATTTCTTCCTTTGGATCGACAGAAATTTCGTTTAGTTGCTGAGTTGAGCTTTGAATAAATTGGTCAAAGGGCATATCTGGAGCGAAAGATGCCTCAGTAGGCTGAAGGGAAACAACAATAACGTTTTTCACACTCGTTTCATTCTGTATCGCTTTTAATCTTGGATAAAGGGCATCATAGATCACAATCGTTTCCGCACCTGAATCCGCTAATATGTACTGAAGTTCGCGTTCAACGAGCATTGGATTAATTTGTGTAATGGTTCCTCCTGCTCTTAATACACCATAGTAGCTAATAGCAAACTGTGGACAGTTAGGCAGCATGAGGGCGACACGATCTTTTGGTTTCATTTGTGAGGTATTCTGAAGCGCAGAACCAAATGCTGAAGAAAAGTGCCCAAGCTCACGGTACGTTATTTTTTTCTGATAGAAAGATAGCGCAACATGATCTGGATAATCGTTCACTGTTTTCATTAACATATCTTGAAGTGAAATGTTCGGGATATCAATCGTACTGGAAATCGATTCAGGGTAATGCTTAAACCAACTCTTATGCTCGTTCATGCTTACACCTCCGAATAATTAAAACGTTAATCCTCCTCCGTCAACAAGAAGGCTAGTTCCTGTTACGTATGAGGCCTCATCCGAGACTAGAAACAGCACGGCGTTTGCAATTTCTTCTGGTTGTCCTACCCTTTTTAGTGCATTGGCTTTTGAGATAATGGGCCATTTACGATCGTCTTCCTTCCATGGTGTAACAATATTCGTATCGATAACACCTGGACACACAGCATTCACTCGAATATTCTTACCTCCGTATTCAAGTGCAGCATTTTTCGTTAATGTAATCACCCCGCCTTTAGATGCATTGTAAGGGGCCATGAATTTTTTCCCCTTTAGTCCTAGAAGGCTAGATGTATTAACAATGGAACCACCATTTCTTTTTTCCATTAACGGAATACAGAATTTCATTCCTAGAAAAACGCCTCGTAAATTAATCGACACGACACGGTCCCATTCATCAACGGACATATCAGCTAACTTTACTTCTTCATTACTAACACCAGCATTATTAAAAAGAATGTCGAGTCCACCATAATGCTTTCCACATTCTTCTACAAGCGCTTTCATATCTCCTTCATTTGCTGTGTCTGTTTTTACAAAAATGGCATCACCTCCCATTTTCTTCACTTGTTCGACAGTTTCCTCTCCAGTTTCAGAGTGAATATCTGAGATAACTACTTTCGCCCCTTCATTTGCAAAGCGAATGGCAGTCGCTCTTCCAATTCCTCCTCCGCCTCCAGTAACAATCGCGATTTTATCCTGCAGCCTCATTTTACGCCTCCCTTATTCTCTTTCAAGTATTGTAGCGATCCCCTGACCTCCACCAATACAAGCTGTAATCAGCGCATATTTTCCATCTCTACGATCAAGCTCATAAACTGCCTTTGTGGCTAAAATCGCTCCTGTTGCACCTAATGGGTGACCATGAGCAATAGCTCCTCCGTTGACGTTCAGCACATCATGGTTCATGTTAAGTTCTCGATCACATGCAAGTACCTGTGCAGCGAACGCTTCATTAATTTCAATTAAATCCATTTCCTCAAGAGATAATCCAGTTTGCTGCATAACTTTATTTGTAGCAGGAACAGGTCCAATTCCCATAATATTAGGATCTACTCCGCTTACAGCATATCCTTTAACTACGGCAAGTGGTTTCAAACCGAGCTGCCCTGCTTTTTCACGCGACATGACAATGAGAGCGGATGCCGCATCATTTAAGCCTGAGCTAGATCCAGCTGTCACCGATCCTCCCTTCTTAAAGACAGGTGCCAAGGAAGAAAGCCGTTCCAAAGTAGTTTCAGGTCTAGGATGTTCATCCTTTGTCACTTCAATTGGGTCACCCTTACGAACAGGAACATGAACAGAAGCAATCTGCGAGTCAAAATATCCCTCTACCATAGCTTTACCCATTCGTTCCTGACTTCTTAGTGCAAACTCATCTTGTTCTTCTCTAGAAATTTGATATTTCTCTGCCAAATTCTCGGCTGTAATTCCCATTGGAGGATCTCCAATTTCATCAGGGGAAAGCCTGGATTTCATAAAGCGTGGTGGCATTGTACTATATGGTTTTGAAGGCTTTTCCATTAAATAAGGCGCTTGACTCATACTTTCTGCCCCTCCGACAATATAAACGTCTCCGTCTCCCGATTTAATCGCCTGTGCAGCAAGATTAATCGAATTCAGTCCGGATCCGCACTGTCGATCGATTGTTAAACCTGGTATAGAAAGCGGAAGACCAGCCTGCAATGCTGTCAGTCTAGCGATATTTCCGCCACCGCCAATAACATTTCCAAAGATCACATCATCGATTGATTCAACCTCCAAATTGATTCGAGCAACGGCTTCCTTAAGAGCGATTGCCCCAAGCTCGTGTGCTTGAATCCCAGCAAACGCTCCTCCTTGCCTACCAATAGGTGTTCTTACGCTTGAGACAATAACTGCATCACGTTTCATATTAGTTTCCTCCCCCATTACATTGCATGTTGTCCACCATCAACAATTAAAATATTTCCTGTTACATAATTAGAAGCATTTGATGCTAGAAATAGTGCTGCACCTTTTAGATCATCATCTGAACCAAAGCGATTAAGTGGAGTCGTTTCTAACATTTTTTCGCCACCTGCATCAATCAATCCCTTCGACATTTTTGTAGGGAAGAATCCTGGTGCAATCGCATTAACATTTATGTTATAGCCACCCCACTTTACAGCAAGATCTTTTGTAAATGTGATAACGGCTCCTTTACTCGTGTTATAACCAATCGCGTCCATATAGCGTGGATCAGCACCACCAAGACCTGCGACAGAAGCAATGTTAATGATTTTTCCACTTTTTTGGTTAATCATTTCTTTTCCAACGGCCTGTGCAAAGAGAAATGTCCCAGTTACATTAACTTCCATAACTTTATGCCATGCTTGAAGTGGCATTTCAACGACTGGCGCACCCCATGATGCACCGCTGTTATTGACAAGAATATCAATGCGACCAAATTCTTTCATCGTTTCATCTACAACATGCTGAACTTGCTCTTGATTCGTTACATCACATTCAAAAGCTAGAGACTTTACTCCGGCTTTCTGTAGCTCCTCACTAACAGCTTCACAAGCCTCTCGTTTCCTTGAACAAATAACTACATTAGCTCCAGCTTCTGCAAATCCTTCTGCGATTTGCTTACCAAGTCCTCTTCCACCTCCTGTAACAATCGCAGTCTTACCAGTTAAGTCAAACAGTTGCATAACGTTCATCCTATATCCCCCTCGTTATCTATACTTCTTCAATTCTTGTCTTGCTACTGCGCTACGATGCACTTCATCCGGACCATCAGCCAGTCTTAGCGTTCTCGCATTAGCCCAGTGAGCAGCTAGCGTATAATCATCACTAACTCCAGCACCGCCAAAAGCTTGGATGGCGCGATCAATAACACGAAGCGCCATATTAGGAGCCACTACTTTGATCATCGCAATTTCTGCTTTCGCTTCTTTGTTCCCAACTGTATCCATCATATATGCCGCTTTTAAGGTAAGAAGTCTTGCCTGTTCAATTTCAATACGAGAATCAGCGATCCATTCTCGAACAACACCTTGCTCAGATATTTTCTTCCCGAACGCTTCTCGTTCTTGTACGCGCTTACATAAATCTTCAAGTGCACGCTCTGCCGTACCGATTAATCTCATACAGTGGTGAATTCGACCAGGACCAAGTCGCCCTTGAGCAATTGCAAAACCTTTTCCTTCTTCCCATAGCATGTTTGTAGCAGGTACTCGAACATTTTTATATTCAATTTCAGCATGTCCGTGCGGTGCGTGGTCATACCCAAAGACAGGAAGAACACGTTTTATTGTAACGCCTTTCGTATCAAGAGGAACAAGAATCATCGACTGCTGTTCGTGCTTTGATGCGTTCGGATTGTTTTTGCCCATTACAATAGCAATTTTGCACCTAGGGTCACCTGCACCTGACGACCACCACTTAGTTCCGTTGATAACGTACTCATCACCATCACGTTCGATTCGTGCTTGAATATTTGTAGCATCAGATGACGCAACATCAGGTTCTGTCATTGAGAAGCAGGAGCGGATGTCCCCAGAAAGAAGAGGTTCAAGCCATTGTTTCTTTTGCTCCGCTGTTCCGTAACGGACTAATACTTCCATATTTCCAGTGTCAGGTGCCGCACAGTTAAATACTTCAGGCCCAATCATAGAACGCCCCATTACTTCACAAAGAGGAGCATATTCAGCATTGGTAAGACCTGCGCCATACTCACTATCTGGAAGAAAAAGATTCCATAATCCAGCATCTTTCGCTTTCTGTTTTAACTCTTCCATAATTGGTGGAATGGCAGACCACCTACTATCTTGCGCTGAAAGCTGTTCTTCATAGACTTTTTCATTAGGGTATACATTCTCATCCATAAATGCGGTTAATTTTTCAAGATACGATAAGCAACGCTCTGAATAGTCGAAATTCATCATTTGTTGGCTCCTTTTACCAGTTATCTAACTAACCGGTTGGTATGTTCTTGTAATAAGTATAAATTTATTATTCAAAATATTCAATACAAATGTTAGAATTTAAAATCCTGTTGGCCAATTAGCTAAATTTCTATTGCTTTTTGAACCGTTTTTATAACACGCCAGTTCAAGGGTTCTGGCAAGAAACACCCGCGTTTCCCCTGGATCAATGACATCATCGATTAAATGCTTCGCGGCTGCTTTATAAGGAGAACTATCAAAGCTCCATTTCTCTAAAAGCTTCTCTCGATCTTGTTTAGGATTTTCAGATTGCATTAATTCTCTGCCATAAACGACATTCACACCAACTTCTGGTCCAGTAAAATTAATTTCTGCTGATGGCCAGGCGACGACAAAATCCGCTCCCATTGTTGGGCCACACATATTCCCGTAAGCTGCCCCTACACTTTTTCTGATGACTACGGAAAGTTTCGGAACCGTGGACTGCGCTAGAGCCTGATTCCACACCATAATTTTCGTCGGGATTTTTCCCTTTTCTGCTTCGGAACTTACTCGGAACCCTGGAATGTCGTGAAGGAAAATCAAAGGTATATGAAATGAATCACACATACAGATAAAATCAGTCGCCTTTTCACATTCCTGTACACCAGCAGCACCTGCATATTTCATCGGTTGATTTGCAATAATCCCTACTGTCCTTCCTCCTATTCTTGATAGAACAGTTAAGAGAGCAGGTCCAAACTCGGGTTTAAGTTCAAAGAACTCCCCGTTATCGACTAACTCTTTCAACACCTTTTTCATGTTATACGCACGATTCTGTTTCTCTGGAACAATTGAAAGTAGCTGATCAACTCGCCTTTCGAGCGAATCCTCATTGTGACATAATGGTGGTTCCTCTTCACTATGCGAAGGAAGATAGCTTAAGAATAACTTCAATTGATCAATGCATTCCTCTTCCGAGTCTGCAGATTGATCAATCTGACCTGTGTGCTTATGATGAATTTCAACACCTCCTAGCTGATTCTCTGTTATTTTCTCTCCAGTTGCAATCTCAAGCATTCTTGGACCAGCTACCCCCATGCACGTCCCATTCAGCTGTGTCACAAAATCCGAAGACACCGCTAGCCATGTTGGTCCTCCGAAACTATCACCTAAAATCGCTGTGACCATCGGAACTTCACGGTGATGCATTAACATTTCTTGAGGGAAAAGCTTATCACTAATACCATCAGAGCCCATTCCATCTGGCATTCGGAGACCTCCCCCTTCACTTAAATTAACTAATGGTAAACCTCTCTTTAATGCATACGCATGAGCAGCTTTTGTTTTTCGAATATGGACAGCACCTTCTGTACCTGCAAATACTGTTTTATCACCAGCTTGAACTACTACCGGGCGTCCATCTACCCGAGCAACTCCACAGATCACACCGTCACCTGGACTTTTTTCCTCGAGTCCTGGAATATCAGACGAGGTTAATTTACCAAGTTCAAGAAAGGACCCTTCATCCACTAGTAGGGCAATTCGCTCCCTAGCTGTCTTTTTACCTTTTGCATGAAGCGCGTCGATTTTATGTTGTCCCCCCATCCGCTCTGCAAAAACTCTACGATTCTTTAACTCTTCTACAATATTCTCCATAATCTCACTCTCCTTATCTATCTTTTAACAGTCTTCTCAATACTTTACCTGAAGATGTTGCGGGTAAGCTCTTTCGAATTTCAATCACTTTTGGTGCTTTATAAGCTGCCATATGAGCTTTAGCCCATGCTAATAATTCTTCTATAGATCGATTTGAATCGTTAGGGTCAAGGACAATGACAGCTTTAATGATTTCTCCTTTTTGCTGATCAGGTATTCCGATAACAGCTGTTTGCATAATGGCTGGGTGTTCATTCATTAGTGCTTCTACATCTTCTGGAAAAACGCTATATCCTGAGCTCTTTATCATTTCTTTTACTCGACCTTTAAAATACAAATATCCTTCTTCATCAAGGTGACCAATGTCGCCTGTATGAACCCATCCGTTTTTAAGCGTAGCCGCAGTCTCTTCGGGTCGATTGTAGTACCCTTTAAACACACCAGGGCTTTGAATAATAATTTCTCCTTCTTCATAAGGTGGTAGCTCATCCCCACTCTCAAGACCGACGATTTTAATGGTAGTATGATGAATCGGAATGCCACAACTCCCATACTTAATGTTTTCTTTTGGCATAAAAGTGTCACATGTATGTGTCTCACTCAATCCATAAGAAGCTTCATAAAGCAAACCGCCCGTTATTTCTTTCCATTGATTTGCTAGTTTTTCAGTTACTTGGAGCCCGAAACTCGTCGCTAAGTTTAGTCGAAGGGAAGTAAAATCACGCTGTTCAATATTTGGTATTTGCATGATCGCTCCATTCATTGGAGCAATGCTATACCACATTGTAATACGATGATCCTCAATTGTACGAACTACGGTTTCTGGGTCAAATCGACTTAGTAACACCGTTTCATTGCCACTATAAACTGGAAGATTGACGCCCATAACCATTCCAGCAATATGACATAACGGGGCATTGGCCAGTAGCTTTTCACCTTCCCCTACTTGATTACATGTCATTGTTGCAGCGGTTTTATATAAAGCGTTTTCATAAGTTAACATAGCTGCTTTCGGTCTTCCTGTTGTGCCAGATGTAAACACCATCAGAGAAACGTCATCTAATTGAACATTAGAAGAATGAAATAGATTCGATTCTGTTTCAAAAAGTGATTCAAGAGTCGTAAACCTTGAGGCTTCCTCGGAGTTAAGTAATTCTTGCGGTACGAGAGAGAGTGTGTCCTGCTGAATAAGCGATTGATAAGAAACCGTAACAATAAAGGAGAGACTATCTTCCATTTCGTGAAGCATTGGCAACAGTTCTAGGCCAGATACGATACCTTTGATATCTCCTTCGCTTATTAAATATGAAAGCTCTGATGATTTATACATTGGGTTTAATGGTACAACAACTGCCCCGAGCTTTTGGATCGCATAATGGGAAATAAGATATTGCGGACAGTTTTGCATAAATACTGCCACGTGATCGCCTTTCGTTACCCCTATCCTTGCCAAATAATTAGCCAATTGATTTGATCGCTCATTCCATTCCTTCCATGTCAATTCGTAACCATAGTAATGGATTGCTGTTTGATTTGGTGAAACTTCGGCATTTAATGCAAGATATTCATGAAGCGGCTTTTTTCCATATAAGTATTCTAACGTTTCTGAAACACCTTCTGGCCAACTCGTTTTCATTTTCTTCATAATAGCCTCCTTCATACTGACCGTATGGTATGTCTTTCGTTTATCATACATGTAGCCGTTCTCACTATTCAATATAAAATTCATGTTTTACATAGATAAAATTGGGAAATAGTGTTTTATCACTTTGAAAGGAAGAATGAAGATGAATAAAAACTTATACCAGCTCACACAAGAATATGAAAAATTCACAGATGACTGCAAAGGGGAAACTGTTCCAGAATTTGTAGAGAATTTCATATATGGCTCAATGGACTACAACGAACAGAACCTTCCTAAGCTAACGGAAGAAATGGGGAAACAAGCTCAGAATCAAGAACCCGAAGAATTTAAAAGAGCATTTGATGAAATGCTCCTATATTTAAGAGATCGCTTTGTGGCGCTCGATCCAGACAAAGAATATTGGCCACTTCACTACCGTGAAGGCGTTAGCGCATTTGTGGCGATGATTGATGGATTAATCGTCCAATATTTCTCAGGACTATATACAGTAGAAGAATTGAAAGAGCGTACTCCGCTATTTGCAGCGGTCATACTTAATGGATTCGTTGGTGTTAACGAGAACGATTATGATGCTCTATCGACAGATTAATTGAAAAAAATCCTGCCTTGCCGGCAGGATTTTTCATCTATTATTTTTGCAGGCGATAAACTTGTGAATACTTCTCTTCAAGATATTGAATTAAATATTCAGCATTTAGCCCTTCGCCAGTAATGTCTTTAATAATATCAATTGGTTGCTTTAGCTTACCGTACTGATGGATATTTTCTGTTAACCATTCTTTAATAGGCATCAAGTCACCCTGTTCTAATAGCTCATCAAATTGTGGGATGTCTTTTAACATAGCATTCTTAATTTGAGCCGCATAAATGTAACCTAGCGCATAGGAAGGGAAATAACCAAATGAGCCACCTGACCAGTGAACATCCTGAAGAACGCCGACCGCATCGTTATCTGGAGTAATACCTAAATACTCCTCCATTTTTTCGTTCCAGATCGTTGGCAAATCCTTCACTTCAATTTCTCCATTAATCAATCCTTTTTCAATTTCGTAACGAACCATGATATGCAGCGCATACGTCATTTCATCTGCTTCAATTCGAATCAAAGAAGGACCTGCAACGTTAATGGCACGGTAATAATCTTCTAATGAAACATCATCAAACTGTCCAGTTGAATAGCTTTTAAGCTTGTCGTAATTGTTTTTCCAAAATGATTGATGACGACCAACAAAGTTTTCCCAGAAAAGAGACTGTGATTCGTGAATCCCCATAGACGTACCCGTACATAAAGGCGTGCCAATCAATTTGGGTGATAAATTCTGTTCGTATAAAGCATGACCACCCTCATGAATCGTACCAAATACTGCTGTGCGAAAATCACCTTCATCATACTTCGTCGTAACACGCACATCACCAGGATTCAGTCCTGTTGCAAATGGATGAACCGTCGTATCAAGACGACCAGCGTCAAAGTCATACCCCATTTTCCTCAATACTTCCATACTGAAGGCTTGTTGCTTATCTTGTGGGAAATGTTCAAACAAAAAGTCAGTTTTGGGCTGATCACTCGCATTAACAACTTGTTTTACAAGTGGCACAATATGTTCTCTAAGTTGGTTAAATACGCGATCAATCATTTTCACTGTTACACCTGGTTCAAATAGGTCAAGCAGCGTATCATATTTATTTTCATCGTATCCCCAATATTCGACAAATTTCTGATTGAATGCCACAAGCTTTTCGAGATACGGTCTAAACAATTCGAAGTCAGCTTTTTCCTTCGCTTCTTCCCAGATCGTCTCTGCTTTCGAACTTAAAATGACATAATCAGAGTACTCTTCTGCAGGAATTTTTATGTTCCGATCGTAGTCTTTACGGCACTCTTCTACCGTTTTACGAGTGATTTCACTTAATTCAGTTTGCTGGTCTTCCTTTGTAAGCTCATCAAGATACCCCTTCATTTCAGGAGATACCGACATTTCAAAAACTTCAGAAGACATCATTCCAATAACCTCAGAGCGCTGTTCAGCACCTTTTTTTGGTGCGCCAGTGCGGAGATCCCAATACATTACACCAATCGCTTCATTAAAACTCGTCATTTTCTTTACATAATTTAAAAATTCCTGCTCGGTTTGTTTGATTTCTGTTGCCAAATCGTTCAACTCCTTAAAAAGTAATTTCCTTCATAACAATAAATTCGACATATCTCGTTTAACTATGTAAGGATTTGTCGGAAGTTAAAAAATTCTAAAATAATGGATATGAACTATCTCATGTTATCCTTTGGATAAGCTCAATAGTTCAAGGAGGGATTCAGGTGTCAATTCAAAATCTGATAAACACATTTGATCAAGTAAAAGGAAGAAAGCCTGCTAGTGCAGACGAACTACTCGACTTTATCCAGGTGAATTATTTACAAGGTTCGATTTCTTTATATGAGTATCAAACCTATTTTAAAGAGCTCCACTCACAAGGCGCAAAGAAACCAGAGTACTTCACGCATGAAGAAATGAAAGCCTTTTAATCCCTCTTGTTCTATCCTACCATAAGTTTCTAGTGATACGTACATGAAAAGCCATGGGCAATGCTGCCCATGGCTTTTCTACATTTCCAACTCCTTTATACAGCCTTCATAATAATTGCAATCACCACACCAATAAGAGCAATTGTTGCAATAATTGATAATATAGAAAGCGCTATAAAAATCCATCCAGCTACTTTACGTCCCGTTTTAAGTAGATAAATTCCAAGTGTAAGAAATGTAAATAGGAATCCTAATACTCCCCATAACCAGGGATTCTTATCATGCTTTGGGGCGTCCATTATTAGAAATATGGCGACTGCAATAGGTACAATAAGACCAATAAACTCGATTGTAAACCCTCCTTCCGTCATTCCCGACCCGGAAAGAATACACGATATTTTATGATTCGTCTATAATAATTTCTAATTTTTCTTTATTTATGTAAAAATGATTAAATAATCCATAAGCTACTATTTCTTTATCATTCCATAACTTTGTTCGATATACAGAAAACACGTACCTATTCGTTCTAGTGGTATTTGCTTCAACATATGGAATGACAGCCAAATCGACGCCTATTTCCATAAGCGCATTTTGGTCTTTTTTAAGTTGATCCCCTACCCACCTACTATAATCAGTCAGATTAGGATTTGTATGAAACATTACGAACCCCAATACGACGATGATAATAGACATCGTTTTTTTCATTCATTTCACCCCTCTCTTGTTTCTTTAGCTCTTTTATACCATATACATATTATTCCGTTTAAATGTCTATTAGACGTGGGAACAAATAAGTACATCATAAGTTAAGGGGAGGAAAAATGAAAATGAGACAACATCGAATCAATACGCTAAAACCAGGTGAACACTATACCGCCAAAGAACTGGATAGCTTTGTATCAACTACGGATGTTCTTTTACTTTCAAGTAATGCTTCACAACTTTTTTCTGATCCGGAACGTGAGTATAAGGTGACCCATGAAGTGGAAGGTTTTTTTGAACATTCTTCTGATGAAGGTGAGAAGTACTTTCGGGATAAACGTGCTTATGTTGTTGAAAAAGTATAATGACCTGTTATAAAAGATAATTACTATCAAAAAATCCAAATTAAAACACCTCTCGTCACTAGAGAGGTGTTTTTACAGTCTTATTATATTAATCTTTCTTTGGCGGTCTCGGTCCAAAGTATTGATAGTAATGCGTTTTGATATCACCATTGTAGAGTTTGCGGTTCTTTGTTGATCTCTTTCCATAAACTTCTTGGAAGCGAGGATGTGACGTTAGAATATAAACAGACCATGTATCAAGACGCTCACGGAAGGCTTTCCCCATCTTTCTATACATGTCTTCCACTTCTTCTCTTTCACCAAGACGCTCACCATACGGTGGGTTTCCGATGAGAGTTCCATACTCAAACTTAGAGCTAACATCCGTAACTTGCATCTGCTTAAATTGAATCATATCTCCGAATCCAGCTTCAAGAGCATTATTCTTAGAAAGGTCGACCATTTTAGGGTCAAGGTCGCTACCAAAAATGTGAAGAGGTTGATCGTAATTTGCAAGGTCCTCCGCTTCAATCATAGCTTCTTCCCAGCGCTTCTTCCCGATCCACTCCCAATCTTCAGAAGCAAATTCTCGATTAAAACCGGGTGCGATGTTTTGGCCGATCATAGCTGCTTCAATTGGAAGGGTTCCTGATCCACAGAATGGATCCATGAATGGTTTATCTGCATTCCAATTTGTGAGCATCACCATTGCTGCTGCCATAGTTTCCTTAAGTGGAGCTGCACTATGGAGGTACCTGTACCCTCTACGGTGCAAGCCTTTGCCACTCGTATCAATTGTAAGAATAGCCGTATCCTTGTGAATCGCAACTTCGATTTTAAATAGTGGTCCATCTTCATCAAACCACGAAACGTTATATTTTTCCTTCATGCTCTCTACGATCGCTTTTTTGACAATCGCCTGGCAGTCCGGAACACTATATAATGTCGACTTTACAGATCGACCACTTACGGGAAACTCAGCATTTTCGGGTAGTAAATCTCCCCACGGGAGTGCTTTCGTTGCTTCGAAAAGCTCATCAAATGTCGTTACTTTGAATTCCCCAACTTTAAGCTTAACCCTGTCAGCTGTTCTTAACCAGTAGTTCGATCGACATATTCCAATCTCATCACTTTCATAAGTGACTTTTCCGTTATCGACACGTACATTTTCAAAACCAAGATCCTTTACTTCACGAGCAACCAATGATTCGAGCCCCATGGTGGCCGTTGCAATTAGTTCCATTTTCGCCATTTTACCCACTCCAATCTTTTGCTCTTTTATGTAACGTAGGTTTACCCTATTATCATACAAAATTAATCGTTTCATGTTAGACCTATTTCGCGTGGAGAAGAGAATGTATTCTTTTAAGTCTTTTTATTATGCTTTCCAATCCATGCGCATTCATAGCCTTAACGTACAAAAAAGCCCCTTAAGGGCTTTTCATCAAAGATGATAACGTTCTGTAAGCCATGTTCTGTTCCATCGTACTGCGAACGGGTCTCCCCTCGTACTCAGGTGGTAATCATCTATCTCCAGACGCGTCCTCACCGCCTGGCTTTCTCTCCGTTCAATTCCTTCAAGAAAGCTCCCCTACCATAATTTGGGTTTCTCGCTCGTGGGGTTTACCTCGTTCCACTCTTAATGTTTCCATTAAGACTTCGTCACTGTGGCACTTTCAGAGTATTCGGGCCTTATCCGTGAAGAACTTAGGCCGTTTCCCCGCCGTTAGCCCAATTGGACTACCCTGACTTATTGTTTCATCAGGCACGAACACTACGATCATCTCAGATCGTGCGAGCATGGACTTTCCTCTACATGCCGCTTAATTGCGACATACAGCGACTACCCGAACGTTATCATTGTTAGGACAGCAAAAGCAATTATATCTTATATTCTACAATGATGCAAGGTTGCTTAAAGAATTGTTATGTTTATGTTTATTAATATAGTACGGTAATTGAAATTTTAAAACTGTAAAAAATAAACCGCCGTTTGGTGGTTTATTCGTACAACTTACTCCCGAAAACGTGTTTCTCTAGGTTTGATAGTCGTTTTAGGATATCATAATTGGTATTTCCAGGCTGCGTTTGAGAACGCGTCTGCTGTCGCTTTTGTTGCTCAGACATACGATCCATCTCTCTTCTAAGACGCGTATTCTCTTGTCTCAGCTGTTCAATGTCATTTTCAAAACGCTCATAATCTTTAATTACTACGTCCAAAAACTTGTCGACATCATCCTGATCATAACCGCGAAATCCGCTTTTAAAATCTTTTTCAAGAATATCTTTAGCTGTTAATTGAGTCGGTTGTTGCTCTGCCATTTTATCACCTCTGTATGTATGCAGTTATTGTCTTTATTTTATTCTTCCAAAAGAGCTTCCTCTTGTCAATCGGAATCTCTTCTATTCTCCTTATTGACTGTAGAAATCGGGATTACTTTCACGTAAATCCTGCTCTAATAAATCAAGGTCAATAGGTGTGATGGTAAAAACTTCGTAACCTTCATCAGTTCTCTGTCTGTTCTTTGCTTCTTTCAAGTAATAATCAGGAGAACCAGGCGTATCTTCGTCATATAATACGAGCATAGCATGACTCTTACGAACGAGAAATTCATTCTTTGCTTTCAATTGCCCTGGATTTTCGTAAGGTCGACTTGTGATTGATTCAACAAAGTCAGCTTCTCCCATGATCATATGATAAAATTCTTGAGTAGGTTCTTTCCATTTACTTTCTTGATCTAGGAATGGCGTTAAAACGGCTAGCTTCAATTCGGGATAGAGTTCTCTTAGATCAAGTGCGACTTCAGCAGCCCAGAGCTCAACACCAGTTTGCCCACTGATTAGTATCCACTCAAAATCTCTCTCTTCGATAAGCTGAGACATGCGACTCTGAAGGGCTGCCTTTATAATTGGAAGTCCAGGATGATCGTCGTTAAAGATTCCTAGTTCGTGTGCCTTATAGCCAGTAACAAGTAAAACGTTTGCCACTTAGACACCTCCTATGTAAAAACGAACTGGAAGACCAGTTCGTTTCATTATTTCGTTATTTTCTTCTCTTTTGGGCAGGACTTACTTGACCTGGCATACCATTGCCATTTGGTCCTTGCATAGCTCCTGCTACTTGGGAAGGATTAGTAGGTGCGTATCCAGCCGGCATTGCGCCTGTCGGGCGTGGTGGCGGATAATTGTTCATGTGTGAAGCTAGCACTTCCTCTGACTCTGTTAAAGGATAACTATGATTGTGCTCATACATGTGATGATGGACGTTTTTAATATGCGTAGGATGAATATGATCTACGTTGTGCTTATAATAGTGATTCTTGACACAACACTTTGTCGGATAAACAACAGGACTTGTCGGACATGGACCTCCAGGACCTTGCATTGCTGGACTTACCTGCCCTGGCATGCCGCCTTTCATGGCCGGACTCACCTGGTTTGGCATATTCGCATTTGGACCCTGCATTGCTGGACTTACTTGATTTGGCATATTCGCATTAGGTCCCTGCATTGCTGGACTTACCTGGTTTGGCATATTTCCATTCGGGCCCATGCGATGATGTCTATGAAACATAGTGTAGGTTCCCCCTTCTTAAATTGGTGAATTCCCTACTAGCCTATGTTGATCACAATGTACATGTACTGTGTATTCGTCCTTATTTCCTCAATACAAACGCAATTTCCACGCCTATTTTTGTACGACTACTTCATTGTCACTATAAATCTGGGCCGACTCACTAATTTGACTCATAACGACCACTGTTAACGCAATTACCATAAAAAACATTACCATAATGACCTGCTTCAATTACCATCTCTCCATTACATCAAATCTGAATCCTTTTCTAAAAAAAACAGAAACTTCAATATACTACTCAAAGTTACAACAAGAGACGACAATTGTAAACGGTGTTTCTACATGTTTTCTAAAAGAAATCGTCGAATATCATCTCTTTGTGCGCTTGCCCGGGGAATAATTAGGTAAATGAAGCTATTTCCTACCAAATACGAGATTATCTCTCGCAATTCGCCGTCTTATTTCTTGTTCATGACCGTCTTTCATGTCCAATTTGTGAAACATTTTCAAACAGAGCTCCGCTGTCATTCTTGCGTCGTTTAGGGCATGATGACGTTCATGACGTTCAATATTCAACTTCCTTATCAACGAATCCAGCTGCGGATTACTGCGAGGAAATAATTCCTTCGCCAGTGCTTCCGAATCCAAATAAGGAGGTAAATAATCTGGCAACCCCCATTTTTGAACGAGTGTTTGTAGAAAATAAACATCAAATTTAACGGGATGAGCAATAAGAGTCGTCCCTTTACTAAACGCCATAAATTCTTCAAACGCTTCAATAAATGTCCATCCCGCTCTTATTTCATCAATGGATAGACCCGTTAGCTGTCTAACAACCCGCGGTACTTTATGAATAGGGCGAACAATTCGATAGAAAGTTTCTTCGAGGATCCTTCCTTCCACAAGATCGATTTTCACCGCACCGATCGAGATTACTTCATCCCCGATAGCTGGATAAAAACCCGTCGTTTCGAGATCGTAAACGGTAAAATATCGACTGCTTGATTCTTGATATAATAACAGAGACTCCTGCAAGCGATCATAAACTGGTAAATCCTTGTCCCTTTTGATCTTTTTCTGCCATTTCACACGATCATATAGATAATAGCGCAATAATTTCAAACCTATGGACGACATTGTTAAATACTCCGATTCCTTCGAAAGCTTAATTCACTTACCTGCTGCATCCGTTTTGCTACAAGCAACGCTTCCCTCATTTTCCTTCTCTCTTCTTTTTCCCATTCGATTGGCCTTACTTGATTCGAAATCTCTACCCCTTTTTCTAGTTGATAAAGGTTTTGTCTAACACGGAACGTATAAAGGTAATGAAGAGATGTTTCGATATTGATCACATCACGATGATGAAAAATTTCTTTTTTCTTTAACTCATGAAGCCTTTTAATTGTATTAACTTCTTCCACTCCATATTTCATTGCAAATATTCGAATACCGTTCACGATTTGCATAATAGCAGCTTTTTTCAAATCAAGCGTTTTTTCTTTCCCACGAAGTTGAAGCTTTCCAAGAGGATTTAACGGCACGCGAAAACGAATCGTATCCTTCATTAACAGCATTTGAAGCGTTTGAGCTTTCTTAATTCGCGCAGTAATGCGACTTCTTAATGTTCGTGCGAGATCAAAATCTCCGTAAACAGGACGAAAATCCATAAAAATTGTAAAATTCCGGATCTCTTCAGCATCTGTTTCAGTAATCCAACGATTTACTTCTGTTTGCCAATTAGAAAGGGAGCGTCTCCATTTCTCATTTTTCGCCATTATCCCCCCCTCACACTCAGGGAGACCACATGTCGTAAGCATCGTATTGATTTTCCTTGCAAATATCGAGAAATACGTTTCAATTTCCTGTTTATGCTCGAGGTGTTCATAATCATCAATAATAAGTCCGTTGTCTTGATCTGTACTAAAAGCCTGTTCTTTGCGCCCTTCGCTCCCCATAACGATGAAGCAAAAGTTCACTGGCGCCCGTCCATATCCCTCACTGATCATTTCCTTCTCTGCAAGTAAAATAATGCGTCGATGCATTTCATCATTATAATTGGACATCATCTCACATATTTCATAACCCAACGTATTCGCGTCAAGTAACTCTTGAATAAATGAGCGAAATTCTTCATGTATTGGTGGTGAAAGATTCATTATTTCATTAAGCTCTTTAGCTCGTGATAGTCGATAGGACAGATCTAAATAGGCCGATTCCTGAATTCCTAAGAAAGATTTTGCTGAAACCATTCCGACAATACGATCTCGCTTTACAACAGGTAGCGAAGAGACTTTGTGAAATTTTAAATACGCCAATGCTTCATAACTAAAGGCATCCTCTTCTACCATATTAGGTTTTTGATACATCCACTTATGGATAGGATCTTGAAATTGTCCCATTGTAAGTGCATTTATGACCTCTAGCGGTGTTATTGTACCAAGAACACTTTCACGATCTTCGCTTACTATCACACCGTCATAATTTTTCGTTCGAAAGAGCTCCGCGGTTTCTAATACCGTATAAGTTGGTGGGATCGTCACTTTCGTATCCATAATCGAGCTCACTCGTGTTCTATACAAGGCGATGTTTTCACCATCAGCCTCCCGATCTCGCTCTTGCTTAATTTCATCATAGAGGCTTCTCATACGTTCACCAATGGTATCGAGTACATTATGTGAAAAGGCAGGGTTTTCTGTCATGATCTTTAGCATGACTTCTTTTTTGATTCGAATAACCTGGCAATCTTCATTAGCTTGCACAGAAAACGTCATAGACTCATCTGTAAGCATAATCATGAGCCCAACTAGATCTCCGGGATAATAGAAACGCATTGTCGTTTGTTGCCCATTCGCTTTGTGCACAATGTTTTTAGCAATACCAGAGACGAGGAGATAAAGCGTATTCGTATCTTCATCTTCGTGATATAAAAATTCACCCTTTTGATAAGTTGCGAAATGTGCTGATTCCATTAGACTTTCGATTTCAGCATCGCTCAAAGAATGAAATGGTTCCTTTTTCTTCAACACTTCATAGAAATCCTGCATAACAACCTCCTATCGTTAGCGAGCTGCTTTTTGCTCAATTCTCTCGATTCGCTTCATATATTGCAGCCGCTCGTTCTCTTCTTTATCTTTAAGAATCCGTTTCTTCTCTTTCCATTTTTGGTATGCAGACAGAGCATAGTGAAGGGCTTTCTCATAGTCTTTCGCTTTATGCTCATAATATTTAGCTAATTCAATATCGCACTCTTCATCATTTGTGGATTGTGATAGCGACAGCCAAATCTCGATGGCTTCTTGAACGTTATCCTGCTTCTTATATATCCGAGCAAGCGCCTTTTTGGCGTCCTGTTCATGACGACCAGTTGTCTTTTCATATAGTAAAGCCGCATGATCCTCTTCTCCAACAGCTTCCCACCATCGAGCAGACTGGTATTGTTCACCAGCTGTTAAGGACTTTCCTTCCACATCAAGAAGGAGATTAGACAAACGAGTATATAGCGTGATTAAAGATAAGATATCTTCTTCATTGTGTTTCATCACGCCTGCGATCAGCTCTGGATCTGGATCTTTTACAAACTCGAAATAAAGCATAGGAGCTAAATAGCCTGGAATATCTTCTTCCCGTTCAAAACCTAGCTGCTGTTCTTCTACGTTCGCGAGTCTAACAGACTCCATATCATTTTTCCAGAATCGCCTCGCTCCGTGCAACAGATCGAAATGACCAAATTGCGGTAACTTAGGGACTTGTTCACGAATAAGCGTATGACGTGTTTTCACCTGTGGCCAATCAAACGCTTTGCCATTGTAGGTAACTAGGTTCTTCAATTCTTTTACATCTTCTAGAAAAGCTTGATACATCGGAACTTCTGCACCTGGGCCAGGCAAAAAATACTGATTTACAGAAATTCCCTCCTCTGTATACTGGCTATATCCAAGTAGAAAGATAGTATTTCCAACCCCACCTCCTAAGCCAGTTGTTTCTGTATCAAAAAACAATAAATCGGAGGGCTGAAGGTGTTTTGAGGAGAGTGGATGTGCACGATAGTGACGATTCCAGCGTTCGACAACTTGCTCAAGTTCTTGGAAAGTGTAACGTCCATGCTTATAGGAAGTTGGATACTGTTTTTTTCTCACTAGCGCATATTCTCCGTCAAAGAAAAACGGATGAGCATCTAGATCACGCCACTTATTCAAATGAGGAACTTCGTGAATCGGCTGCTCTACTTTCGCTTCCACTTCTTCTCCTTCGTTCAAGTTCATATGCTTTTTCATTCGATTTAATTTAGCTTTCAGTGACATCAGAATGTTCACCTCTTAAATATTCAAGTAAATAGATGGCTGTTTGCTTACTATTTTCACCCGTTTCACCGGAAACGCCCACACACGAAGGACAGCCACTTTCACATTCACAATTAACAACAATGGATTCGGCTTCTTTTAATACAACCCCTAGCTCTTTGTAAACTCGCTCCGATAGCCCAATGCCCCCAGGGTAGCGATCATAGAAGAAAACGGTAGGCTTGTTTGAATGGACAGCTTTGATTTGTGGTGTCACATGGAGATCGGATACATCGCACATGACAAACAGCGGAGCAACGTTACGAAGAACGTTACCAAGCCCTAACAATCCCTCCTCTAAGCGATTTTCTCCCATTGTTTGAACAAAGCTTTCAGGAAAGTCGAACCAGCAAGCATTCGTGTGAAGCTCTTCTTCTGGTAAGTGAATCGGACCTGATCCAATATTTTCGTGAGTTTCAAATTTAATTTTCTTAAAAATAGTTGCCATAGCATTTACCATAACTTCTCCATACGTTGCGGTTGTGTGTGGGAGCGGTTCACGCTTATCTTCTTCTAGAACCTTCAGTTGAACAGCAAGATTAGCATCCGTATAGTAATCCACATCAACTTCCCTTACCCAAGCTTTTTTCTCGTCATAGTCAAGAAGCTCCACTTGATATTGCACACCCTGGTGAAGATAAATCGCTTCTTCATGAAGAAGCGTCATGGCACTAAATCTGTCCATTTCTCCAATGACTTTTACATTAGCAACCGTTGTTTGATCAATAATAACGACATTTTCCTGCGAGGCAGAACGAAGGCTTACGTTATGAGCCGGGAATGCATCGTTCATCCAGAACCAGCGATTTGCCCGATGATGAAGCAGCTGTTCGTCTGTTAAAAACTCAAGAACATCCTCAATGTCTTCCCCACCAAACGTATCCCCTTGTTGAAACGGAAGCTCATACGCTGCACATTTAACATGATCCACAAGAATAATTAAGTTATTAGGGTTCACTCGCGCCTCTTCTGGGTTCCGTTCAAAAAAGTAATCCGGATGTGTAATCATATATTGATCAAGCGGACTAGAACTAGCGACAACAAATACAACAGACTCATCTTGACGGCGACCTGCACGTCCAGCCTGCTGCCACGTGCTCGCAATGGTGCCTGGATAGCCTGTCAGCACGCACGCTTGAAGCTGTCCAATGTCCACACCAAGTTCGAGGGCGTTCGTGCTTACCACGCCTTTAATGTCTCCATTTCGAAGTCCTCTTTCAATTTCCCTTCGCTGCTTCGGTAAATAACCACCCCGATATCCCATAATAGAACGCGGTCCTAATTCACGCTGTTCTAGCTGCTGTAAGTATGTGAGAAGGATCTCAACCCGAACACGACTACGTGCGAAAACAATTGTTTGAATGTTGTTTTTTAATAGTTCCGCCGCTAAGTTTCGTGCTTCAAGTGTAGCCGATCGTCTAATGTTCAAGGCTTGATTTACAACAGGGGGATTATAAAGAACAAAATGCTTTCGTCCAGTAGGAGCCCCATTGTTATTAATTAACGTAATTCCTTCACCAGTAAGCTCCTCTGCAAGCTCTTTTGGATTCGCAATTGTAGCCGAAGTACAAATAAATATGGGATTACTTCCGTAGAATCGACAAATCCTTTTCAATCTTCGAATCACATTGGCTACGTGACTCCCGAAAACACCACGATACGTATGTAGCTCATCGATGACAATCACTTTAAGGTTCTCAAAAAGAGAAACCCACTTCGTATGGTGTGGGAGAATAGCAGAATGCAGCATATCTGGATTCGTCATCACAATGTGGCCTGCTTTTCGAACGATTTGTCTAATGGTTGGAGAAGTGTCCCCATCATACGTATACCCTTTTAAATCCACTTCCATTTCATCAATCAATTCATTAATTTCACTTTTTTGATCTTGTGCAAGGGCTTTTGTAGGAAATAAATACAGTGCCCGACTTGACGGATCCTTCAAGATCGTATCCAAAACAGGCAAGTTATAGCACAAAGTTTTCCCAGAGGCGGTTGGTGTAACAGCGACAAAACTGTTCCCCTTTGAAGCTTCTTCATATGCTGTAGCCTGATGAGTATATAGCTGTTGCACTCCTCTATCTTCAAGTGCTTTCTTTAACTCAGGCTGCAATCCTGCAGGATATGACGCTGTTTTAGCTTCTTTCGGTTCAATCGTTTTCCAATTAACAATATTGGATCGATACTTTTCCTCCTGCTGAAACATCTCCAGTAGCTGGGGCAGTTTCTTTTTTCTTTCCATCCGATCACCTCAAAAATTATTCTATTTCTATTGTAGCGAATATGCGTTCGAATGGATACCGTTTTGATTTGAAAGTAAAGCTTTTCCATTACCTACTAACTAATAATCGAAAACCTTCGCCAATGCTATTAGAATCGAGCTCATATCTTTCTTTAAGAGAACACACTTTTCTCTTAAGGCACGCGTATTTATCTTCAAAATATAAACATATCAACTAAGGGTGCAATAGAAGTTTTCTATCGAAAATGTTTCATCACCATATTTTTTCTCATCCGACAACCTAATTAGTGACAAAGAAGCTACCATGGTCTCACAACCTGGGTAGCTTCTTTGTTTAATTATCCAATTCTTTTATTACCTTCTCTACATTCGTCTCAGGAAGCGAACAACTAAAATTCTCACAAACATAGATCGTTGTCGTATCTGTCTTTTCAAATTCAGCTGCAAACGAAGCTGCTTCTTTTAACAAGGTAGGATCTGCAGTACTAATCACTGTAAGTTCAGGGAAAAAGTTCTGCTGTAAAAACTCTTCAATCTTTTCTTTGCTTGTATCACCATTATCCCCAACAATAACAACTTCTTTTGGAGAGGATAAAGTATAAAGCTTGCTCATTAAGAAATAAGCATGTCCACTGGAATACGAAGATACATCACCTGAAAAAGCGGTAAACATCTTGTTAGCCCACACATCATACTTTGCCTCCCCCGTTAACTTCGACAAACGGAGCAGTTGAAGAACAGCTACACTATTTCCAGACGGTAGCGCCCCATCATGCACATCCTTAGGTCGTGCAATTAATTCATCTGCATCATGGCCGTAAAGATAGAAACCTCCAGCGCTATCGTCCCAGAATAAATCGTGCATCTCATCTGACAGTTTTTTCGCTTTGAGGAGGTACTCTGACTTAAACGTAGCTTCATACAATTCGTTTAATGCCCATAATCCATAAGCATAATCATCATGGTATGCTTTAAATTTCACTTCACCATCACGGTAACGAGCCATTAATCTACCGTCTATGACGAGATTTTCTTCGATGAATCTGAATGATTCCTCAGCAGTTTGTGTGTAGGTATGTTCAGCGAACACCCTTCCTGCCTTAGCGAAAGCTGCAATCATAAGCATATTCCAGCTTGTAAGGATCTTATCATCCTTATAGGGGTGAATCCGTTTTTCACGAACCTCATACAGCTTCTTTCTAGCCTCTTCTAACTGCTTATTAACATCTTTTTCTGTCATGCTAAATGATTTAGCTACCTTTGAAAGATCGGTTTGAATCAAGTTCGGAATGTTTTTCCCTTCAAAGTTCCCTTTTGACGTGATGTCATAAGCTTTGCAATATAGGGAGCCTAGCTTATCGCCAAGGATGTCGTGGACCTCACTCTCTGTCCAAACATAAAACTTCCCCTCTTCTCCTTCTGAGTCAGCGTCTTCAGCGGAATAAAAGCCACCTTGCTCACTAGTCATATCTCGCGTCACATACTCGAGAACATCACAAGCGACTTTCTTATAGTGTTCTTCTCCCGTTACTTGATAAGCTTCCGTGTAGGTAAGGGCAAGCATGGCGTTATCATACAACATCTTCTCAAAGTGAGGCACTAGCCATTCCTGATCTACCGCATATCTTGCGAAGCCATAGCCAACATGATCATATATCCCGCCCTTTGCCATCGCGTCAAGCGTTCGTGTAACCATTGTTAATGCGAGATCATTATCGTATTGTCGATAATATCTAAGTAAATACATCAGCATATGAGGTGAGGGGAATTTAGGAGACTGACCAAAACCACCAAAAATGGTATCAAAGGAATTTTGCATCTGCTCAAAAGCATTATGTAATGGTTCCTCTGTTAATTCCCCACCTTCTGCATTCATCCGCTCCTGCAAGGAGGCTGTAATTTTATCTCCGATTCCTGTAATTCGATCAGGGTTTTCCTTATATTGCTGATAAAGCTGTATGATAGCATCTTTAAACCCAGGAATATTGTATCTGCTTTCTTTCGGGAAGTACGTTCCTGCGTAGAATGGTTTTTGATCAGAAGTTAGAAAAACGTTCAATGGCCACCCACCCTGACCCGTTAATCCCTGACAAACTTTCATATATATTGAATCAATATCTGGACGCTCTTCGCGATCGACCTTAATCGCTACAAATCGATCGTTTAAAAGCTTTGCTGTTTCCTCATCCTCAAAGCTTTCTCTTTCCATTACATGACACCAATGACAGGTCGAATACCCGATCGAAACGAGAACAGGCTTATCCTCCCGCTTCGCTTTTTCAAACGCTTCTTCTCCCCATGGATACCAGTCTACTGGATTGTGAGCATGTTGAAGCAAATAGGGCGACTTTTCATGAATTAACTTATTTTCGTATGGCTGATTGGCTTGATTTTTCACGTTTACACCCTCCGTTTCTTGGTTTATCTATCTTCAGTGTACCAAAATGGGCTCTATAATCCTAAAAAACAAAAATAAGCGGAATTACCGCTTATCATATGTTTGATCAATATATTTTTGCTCTTCTTCGGTTGTCATTAATCTTTTTGCTTTTCCAATTGTTCCTCCATTTAAATCCCATATGTAATTATGAACTTCTACCGCATTAGAAAAATCTCCCTCGTCCCATTCTTCTAATGTTTCAACGTAAAAATCTTGATATTTATATTCTTCATTCGTTCCCTGTACTTTCTCTAATACTTCCAACATATTATCGATGCGTTCCTCTGAAATTTGATAGATTCCCCATTTATCTTTAGCAACCACTTTTTGATGAGTCATACCGTGAATGTAATCCTGAAATTTGCTTTCCTTTGGTATGCCATCAGCGCTAATCGGTTCTTCACTGTCACTTACATAGCGCGCAGGGTCAACAGATGATCCAGTCGCTTCATCAACGGTATCCGCTTCATTCGTTGTTTCTTTTAAATCCCAACCTAAATCAGAAATAAACCAGTAAGTGTATCCAAATATGAAGACCAAAATAATAGAAATGGAAATGATTAATGTTTTTGTAGATGGCATTGACTGTTCCAACTCCTTAAACAAATCGATCCTTCTTAAATCGGAAAGGGATTGATTAGATTTAACGTTTCGTAAGTCCAAAAGGGCATTTATACCTATTTTTACATACATTTCTAAAAATACAAGGTTAATAAACTATTTTCTGAAAATTTATTCGAAACTTGAATATTTGCATGTTTTATTAGGCTAATGGATAAGCATGTCCAGCTCTTTCGACATAAAGTATTGAGAGACAGGAGGTGTTAAAATGGGAAATCGCCGTAATACAAGTAACCCTAGAACATATGTTAAACGAAACAACCAAACAGAAGGTGAAACAACTGATCGTAGATCTAGAGGATGTGGATCAAGAGATAGTGACACAAGAGGTCGCCAAACAGGTCCGAGCTGTTCTAGATACTGCTCTAACGTTTGTCGTCGTTTATTTCCTTTAGACTTCACACGATGCTTCAATGACTGTGTATCCTGTCAGGAAGAAGTTCTCTTTGAAACGGACCACGAATTTTACGAAGATTAAGAGATGACATTGAAAAGGACAATCCTATTTAATAGGCATTGTCCTTTTTAGCTTATTTCACTATTTTCTCCTCTGATTAGCTACGCCTTATCCTGGAATTAACTGACGATTAATGGACCAATCAAACTGATCTGTCTTTAACCATTTTGTAAGAGCTTCGATATCCTCGGAGAAAACACGATCTTCCTTGATGGAAGAGACAACTAATCGACCTTCTTCATAAAGCTTCTGAGCTGATTTAGAAGCTAACGAGATTCCGCGAATTTCTAATGCTTGCATCCCGCAAATCATTTCAATGCTGACTACCTTTTGGGCATTCAATATAATTTGATAAGCATGACGAGCCCCTATTGTCCCCATACTTACGTGGTCTTCCTGATTTGCTGAAGATGGAATGCTATCAACACTTGCTGGGTGTGCTAGTGTTTTATTTTCTGATACAAGAGAAGCAGCCGCATATTGCATGATCATGGCGCCAGACTGCAAACCAGGGTCCGGACTTAGAAATGCTGGGAGATCATTTAGCTGAGGATTAACGAGTCTCTCCACTCGTCGTTCCGAAATATTAGCCATTTCGGCTACAGCTATTTTTAAGAAGTCCATCGCAATTGCAATGGGCTGACCGTGAAAATTCCCTCCGGACACGACCGTTTGTCCATCCTCTAGGATGAGAGGATTATCTGTTGCAGCATTCATTTCGATTTCAAGTTTTTCTTTAATATACACTAAACTTTGTCTAGAAGCTCCATGTACTTGCGGGATACAGCGAAGCGAGTAAGCATCCTGCACTCGTTTCTCTCCTTGATGTGTCACGAGTTTGCTATCGTTCGTGAGCGCTCGTATTCGCTCTGCAACTTCCATTTGTTCTGGATACCCACGCGCTTCATGTATCGCTGGATGGAAGGCATCTACTATACCTTCAAGCGCTTCAAACGTCATTGCTCCAATCCAATCACACTGATTTATTAAGCGCTCTGCTTCAATATAGTTAATGACTCCCATCGCCGTCATTGCCTGTGTACCGTTAATTAGTGCAAGCCCCTCTTTTGCCTTTAAGGAAAGAGCAGGCAAAGAGAGATCATCATACACACTTTTTGTAGGAACGATGCTGCCCTTATAGTGCACTTTTCCTTCCCCTACCAGAACTAGCGCAAGGTGAGATAGGGGTGCTAGATCCCCGGAAGCACCAAGAGAACCTTGACTTGGTATAACTGGAATGATATTTTCATTCGCAAGATGGCAAAGGCGCTCCACAATACAAGGACGCACGCCAGAATATCCTTTGAGTAAAGCGTTCAATCTGAGTACAACCATTGCTTTACTCACTGATTCTGGGAAGTATTCACCTATCCCGCACGCATGAGAACGAATGAGATGGAGCTGAAGTGTATCAACATCTTTATCCTGTATACGAACGTCGCTAAATTTACCGAAGCCTGTATTGATCCCATATACGGTCTTTCCACTAGCAACAATCCTTTCTACAGCCTCTCTGCTCCGCTTCACTTTATTCATGCTGACTGGATCAATCGTTATCTGTTCTCCATCATAAATAAGTTGTTTCATTTCGATTAATGTTAAATTAGATCCGTTTAATTGAATCATGTCGATCCCCTTCTTTCAGTAATTTGATCGCCAAAAAAAAGAGACGACAATGGAACAGACTGTTCCATTGCCGCCTCCTCATCGCTAATGGCTTTAGGCAGCTTTTAACCTATATGATTAATCCCTAGTCCAAAAGTTTCATGTTCAAGACCTTTCACCGGAGCACCAATTGTTCCATAGAATGCTACCGCAAGCCACTCACCTTCGTCATAATGCTCATAAGGAGAGCCGCGTACAATAGCAAAGCGCAATCCTACAGTCCTCATCATGTCACCTGCTCCAATTTGCCCCCGCATGACCCCTTCTAATGCCTCTAAGATGGCATGATATAACGCATGCGTTTCTCGATAGAGGTCTTCCGAAATAATATTATTCCTTTTTGCGGATGTTTCGACAGCTGATATTACTTTTTGCATGCTCATAGATCCTGACTTTCCCTGACAGTAATCAACATCTTTTAGCTGAGCTAAAAATGGTTCTAACTCTTCAGGAGTTAAAGAAGCCACAAGCATCGCTAATTTTCCAATCAAAATTTTTTGTGCCAATACTCTCACCTGTCTATCATTCTACTATTCACTAATATCTCACTTAATTGTAAGCGCTACCAATATGTGCGGTCAAGATGATTTAGGATGTTTTGATCATGATCAATATCTTCTGCAAACGCCTGTTAAAAATGAGAGCATCGTATGAACGGCGCTTTTCACCCCCATCTCCCCTACATCTTTTCTAGGATCCAAGCACACAATGTCCATTGCTTTTACTTTCGAATGCTCACCAGCTAACTGAACAGCCTCAAACAGCTCTTCCGTACTCATACCACCAGGCGTTGCTGCTGGTGCTGCCGGGTTATATGCGATATCAAGGACGTCCATATCAACCGTTAAATAAATCGTATCAACCACTTTTTCTAGTTGAGCTAAGGCCTCCGTCACAATGTGTCGAATCCCGTTTTTTCTTACCTTCTTCATCGTAGTATAGTGAACGCCGTGTTGATCAGCATAATTCTTCAACTCATGACTATTAAAAAAACCATGCAATCCGATCGTATGAACATGCTTTCCTTCAACTGTGTGACTTTCTACTAATTGACGAATCGGCGTTCCATTTGCTGGACCGATATGTGCTAAATCTCGTAAATCAAAGTGTGTATCCAATTGTAAAATGCCAATCGTTTCGTTGTTATGAACTTGCTTCCAGCCTTTAATTAACATAGCAGTAATCGAATGATCCCCACCCATCATTAATGGTATAGTATGTGGATGGTGTTCTCTCATGGCTACCATCGCTTGCTGAATTTGCTGGTGTGTATACCTGATATCCGTCACATGCTGCTTGACATCTCCAAGATCTATTGCTTTTAAACGAGCTAGATCAACCTCTTCTTCAAGGTTATAAGTGCCAAATGCCCGCCATGCTCTTCGCATGGCATCAGGATTTTCACTAGCAGCAGACGTACTAATAGACGATTTAGATAAAGGTACCCCGAGAATGGTAACGTCATAATCCTCCCAGTGTGGTTTCATCTCCCCTATTGTCTCAATCCATTCATGGACTTTTAGGTCAACTCGTTTATCTGTTTGCTTTGACCAAATCATACTAGGGCGATTTAACATTGGGTATGGATAATCGTTCATTGCAGATGGCCTCCTACTACGAGTGGCACTCCCCTTTTAATGACGGTATCGACATGATTCATTCCATATTGATAGGAGAGAGTTAGATAATTCGGAACATCAAATATTGTGAAATCTGCTTTTTTTCCAGACTCAATACTTCCAGCCACATCTGCACAACCAATTGCATGGGCTGCATTGATTGTAGTCGCAGTTAACACTTCTTCAGGTGTCATTCCCATTTTCAAACAGCCTAAGTTCATAATAAATGGGAGAGAAAGTGTGGGAGATGACCCTGGATTCGCATCAGTAGACAACGCAATGGCTATTCCTGCATCAATCATTTTTCTCCCCTCTGCAAAATCAGCCATTAAGAAAAATGCTGTTCCCGGAAGTAATACGCCAATAACTCCAGCGTCTGTCATGTCCTTTATCCCCTGATCCGATGCTCTGAGAAGGTGATCTGCTGAAATGGCCCCAACGGATGCAGCTAGTTCCGCTCCGCCATAAGGTTCAATTTCATCTGCATGAATTTTGGGAATTAGTCCATGTGCTTTACCTGCTTCAAGGATTCGCTTTGATTGATCCGGTGTGAAAACACCCCGTTCACAAAAAACATCATTAAAAGTAGCCAACTTCCGCTTCGCTACTTCAGGGATCATTTCAGTAATCACTTTCGAGACGAATTCTTCAGGATCGTTTTTCTCTGATAAAGGAACAGCATGAGCACCCATAAAGGTTGAAACGATATCTATAGGGTGCGACTCATTTAATTGTTTAGCTACCTCTAATTGCTTTATCTCATGATCTAGCGTTAGCCCGTAACCACTTTTGGCCTCAAGTGTTGTCACACCATGTAACAAAAATTTGTTCAAGCGTTTTTTAGACTGTTCGAAAAGTTCTTCATGACTCGCTTCTTGAGTCGCGCGAGTTGTTGCATGAATCCCCCCGCCTGCTTCCATGATTTCCATATACGTCATCCCTTGTAATCGCATCGCATATTCATTTTCCCTCGTCCCTGCATGAACTAAATGCGTATGAGGATCTATTAGCCCTGGAGTTACCACTTTCCCTATTGCATCGATGATCTCTGACGCATCATGAATAGAATCTTGATACTTATCAACTATGTCGGCGCTTGGTCCTACTTCAATAATAATTCCATTTTCCATATAAACCGCACCATCTTCAATCATTCCAATTTGCGACATTTCTTCTTTTCTAGCAGGATGATTGGAATAACCTTCCATCGTGATTAGCTGGGCCGCATTCTTTATTAATAGTCGCTTTTTCATTACAATCCACCTCCTATTTCTTTCGTAACATCGGGACTTGAATCCCTTTCTCTACTGCTGTTTTCCTTGCTAGTTCATACCCCGCGTCAACGTGTCGAATGACACCCATACCAGGATCAGTTGTTAACACACGTTCAAGACGTTTTTCCGCTTCTTTCGTGCCATCTGCTACAATGACCATCCCTGCATGGAGAGAGTATCCCATTCCAACACCGCCACCGTGGTGTACGCTGACCCAGCTTGCTCCACCTACACTATTAATCATGGCATTCAAAATGGGCCAGTCGGCTACAGCATCGCTTCCATCTTTCATGGCTTCTGTTTCTCGATTTGGTGAAGCTACAGAGCCAGAGTCAAGATGATCACGTCCAATCACAATTGGTGCACTCAATTCTCCGCTCGCTACCATATCGTTTATAATTTTTCCGAATTTAGCTCGTTCCCCATAGCCGAGCCAACAAATACGTGAGGGAAGTCCCTGGAAACTAATTTTCTTCCTTGCCATTCGAATCCAATTGCACAAGTGTTCATTATGACTAAACTCTTTTAAAATCACTTCATCTGTTTTATAAATATCTTCTGGATTTCCCGACAAAGCTACCCAGCGAAATGGACCCTTTCCTTCACAAAATTGCGGGCGAATATAAGCCGGTACAAAACCTGGAAAATCGAATGCATTTTGAATCCCTTCGTCTTTTGCCACTTGACGAATGTTATTTCCATAATCAAAGGTGATGGCTCCGAGTTTTTGCATTTCAAGCATAGCTTGAACGTGTGTAGCGATACTTTTCTTTGCCAATTTGTTATATTGGACTGGATTTTCTATCCTTAATTTATTCGCTTCTATTAGATCTAATTTCACTGGAATATATCCATTAAGGGGATCGTGTGCCGAAGTCTGATCTGTTAGAATATCTGGAATAAAATCCATTTCGATCATTTTAGGTAACATCTCTGCTGCATTACCAAGTAAACCAATTGAAAGCGCTTCTCCTTTGTCACTTGCATTCTTCGCCATTTCAATCGCTTTAGCAAGACTATTAGTAGAAGTATCAAGATAGTTTGTTTCAATTCTCCGCTCCATTCGCTTTGGATCCATTTCTATCGCAATACAAACCCCACCATTAAGAGTTACAGCTAACGGTTGAGCAGCCCCCATCCCGCCTAAGCCAGCTGTTAGGGTAATCGTATTCTTTAAAGTTCCATTGAAATGCTGTTTGGCGCATTCACCAAACGTCTCATATGTCCCCTGTACAATTCCCTGACTTCCAATGTAGATCCAGCTGCCAGCCGTCATCTGGCCATACATCATTAACCCTTTTCGATCGAGCTCATGAAAGTGCTCCCAATTAGCCCATGCTGGAACTAAATTAGAGTTAGCAATCAATACCTTCGGAGCATCTTTATGAGTTCTGAAAACAGCAACCGGCTTTCCAGACTGTATTAACAACGTTTCATCATTTTCCAACTCTTTTAACGAATTCACGATCGCCTCATAACACTCCCAGTTACGTGCTGCTTTTCCTATTCCTCCATATACAACAAGTTCATCTGGATTTTCTGCCACATCAGGATGTAGATTATTACTAAGCATCCGTAAAGCTGCCTCCTGAACCCAGCCTTTTGTATGAAGCTCTGTGCCTCTATACTGCGTCACTCTTTTTGATTTGATATCCGACATAATCCCCATCCTTTCGAAATGCGTTCATATTGAAATCGTAGCATGACTATCACTATGGAAATAGATGACCAATTTTCGAATAATAGCAAATTATTTATAAAAAACAATATCAGTTTATGCTGCTATCAAAACGAATAGTAATTATTTTGTAAAGAGTAATTAAGCTATTTCCATTACATGAATAAAAGTAAGCCCAGTCGGGTAAGTTTCATGAATGTAGGGAACCATCTGTTTATGAAAGTCTATGAAAATAGAAAAAGCGATATTTTATATCGGTTTTATTAGTATTCTGTTATCGAAGAAATTCCGTGTTATGTATGACGTAATAATGGGAAGAGTATAGGTGGTTGCTTTTATAGTTTAGAATCAAAAAGGAGTGGAGAACATGAATAACAGTCAATTTGACAAAATCAAGAACGGAAAAGGATTTATCGCAGCGTTAGACCAAAGTGGTGGTAGTACTCCTAAGGCGCTCGCAGAATATGGCGTTCCTGAAGATTCTTACTCTAACGAAGATGAAATGTTTGACCGAGTACATCAAATGCGTACAAGAATTATTACTTCACCCGCTTTTAGTGGAGATCAAATTCTAGGTGCTATCTTATTCGAACAAACAATGGATCGCGAAATCGAAGGAAAGTATACAGCAGACTTTCTTGCAGACAAAGGGATCGTTCCTTTCCTAAAAGTGGATAAAGGACTAGCAGATCAAGAGAATGGCGTACAGCTTATGAAACCAATTCATGATTTAGATGAGACGCTAGGTCGTGCATCTGAGCGAAAGATTTTCGGGACTAAAATGCGCTCTGTCATCCATGAGCCTAATCCAAGTGGCATTAAAGCAGTCGTGGATCAGCAGTTTGAAATTGCCAAACGAATTTTAGCGACTGATATTATGCCAATTATTGAACCAGAAGTTAATATCCATAGTGAAAACAAAGAAAAATCTGAAGAGATTTTGCGCGATGAAATTATGAAGCAACTCAATGATTTAACTGAAGATCAAAATGTCATGCTAAAGCTTTCAATTCCAACACGAGCAAATGCTTACAAAGAATTGATTGAACACCCTCGCGTTCTTCGCGTTGTAGCACTTTCAGGCGGTTATTCTCGTGATGAAGCCAATGAAAAGCTGAAAGAAAATGATGGTCTGATCGCAAGCTTTTCGAGAGCATTAGCGGCTGATTTAAATGCGAATCAGTCTGATGCAGAATTTAATGAAGCGTTGCAAAGTGCGGTTGATTCCATTTATGATGCATCAGTTAATAAAAAATAGTAACAAGTAGATATAGTAGTTTATTTCTTCTGATCAATACGAAACGGGTGTGAATACGAGAATGTATTCGCACCCGTTTGTTATGTGGAGAACTTCTTCACTTTCGGTTCATTTGACTGAAGCCGTCGATACTCTCCTGGAGTTTGCCCTGCGACTTCTTTAAAAACTCGACTAAAATAGTTCGCACTCTTAAATCCTGATTCACTCGCAATGAATTGAATAGATTCTTGTGTCGTAATGAGCAACTCTTTTGCTTTTTGAATACGGGTAGACGTTAATATTTCCCGAAATGACCTCCCATATTTTTGTGTTAATGTATGGCTTAGGTAAGCTGGATTGCGAAGGACATTATTAGCTACTTCTTCTAATGATAGATTAGGATCATTGGAATGATCATCAATGTAAGCGAGCGTTTCCTCAATGATATTTCTTTTTAAAGGCGGGTTATCGGCTAATTGATGAAGAAGTTGTGTGATGAATAATATTAAGTCCTGTACAATTCGGTAAAGAACAGAACTATATAATATCGATTCAAACACTTCTTTATACAAAGTTTCATTACGGACATCCGTTAGCCCTTTTCGAACCATAAACCTTCGAATTTGAGCAAGAATGCTTGTTAAACGTGTTCGCAGCAATCCTGGCTCTGGATATGGAGGTTCCATTCCATAAAATTGCTCATACATCCACTTTTTCATTTCATCTATTCGAGATTCATCTAGCATGAACACCCACTTCCGCTGTTCTGTAATCGTCAAAAATGGATCTATCTCCTCCCACGCTTCATCTTGATCAGCACGAAGGATTTGTTGATAACCAGTGAAGAACACCATTTCCATAACTTTTTTTAACTTCATATAAATTTGGTGTAGTGACAGATCTGACTTACCAAGATGCACGGCTATGACAAGGGGCGATTCATTCAACTGCTCCCACTCCCGTAAGAAGCGCTGTGCCTGACTATTTGAATCTGGAATGGTACTCTCAAACACAACAACGATTCGGTCACTCGTTGAAAAGACAAGTGGTTTGTCATAAAAATCAAATTGATCAATAAACTGACGCAAATCCTCAAGATAATCGCTCTTCTCTAACTTCATTAAATATACTGGAAAGTGATAGTTTACTTGATCATCAATAAACAATGATTTATACCAAACTCTTTCATATGCCTCTTCTCCTGACAGTTTCCTATTTCCCGCTTTAGCATTACGAAAAGCTTTTTGCAGAGAAGTTTTCACCTCTAGAGGAGAAAGCGGTTTCACAATTAAGTCTATTGCACCGATTTCAATTGCTTCTTTTGCCCGCTCAAACGTTGGTTCTGCCGTCATCGCAATAACTTCACCTGCATACCGGTTAATAAAAGTTCTCATAAGACCCCACTTCCCCCGGGGAATCATATCTAATTCAATGAAAAACACATCTGGTAATTCCCTTTCTAACATAGTCATCACTTCTGTTAGATGGTTCGCAGTTATGAATAAGGAAATAGGAAAGGAATACTTTGAAATTAACCATTCTAATCCGCTCAGTTCTTGTGAATCACGGTCTGAAATTAATAGTTTGTACATAGACCTTTCTCACCTACTTTTTACTTACCATTTCGTTTAAACAACCTTACATCATCAGCGGATCATCACTTGTTAACAAATCCACTTATTTCAACTTTCTTTATTATTCATTTTGTCAAAATAATGCACATATCACAATGTTTTTCATCATTCATATAAACTCTTTTATGACAAAACAAAAAAAGGACATGCTAGTCACTTAGCAATCCTCCTTATCCCCCATTATAAGTTTAAGACTTCTTCATTCACCTTTACCAAGCACAGCAGTGACACCCCATACTTTATCGTATGCTCCGTAGCCATTTAACCCAATATCGAGGTCGTGGAAATAGCGATGCAGCATTTGCACATCCTTTTGACTTGCATGCTCAACGTAACGAAGCGCGATGGATTTGATCTCCTGAAGATCTCTTTCAAGATCCTTCTCCTCATTGTTTGCATAAAAATTTATATAAGATACGATTTCAATAGCTTTATCGGTTTGATCATTTGTATTCAAATTTGTTATTTCTCCAAATCCTGTTGTCTGATTGTAATAGGCATGATTCGCTGCAATAAATGCGTTCAGGTTTTCGAAATCTGTCTTTTCAGGAAGAAGAGAGGCAATATCCTTCATTTCTTCCTTCGAATAAACTTGTCTATCCTCCAAAACCGGCGATACGAGTTCCTTACTTGAAGTTTGCACATTTTCGTTTATAGAAAATAGGGCATAAATGGTAAGGGCCAAGCTACCTATTGTAGCTAGACCAAGTATGATGAATCTTAGTCTGGTATTCATCACGACATAGCCTCCCTTATTATTCTGATCTTTAACGCAACAAAAGCGATATCTCATAAGCTAATCGATATCGCTTTTGGCTATACAGCATGAGTGGAATGGTTCATCTTATTGATCTCCTAAAGTAACGGTGACACCAAAGGTATCTTCGTGGTCGTAGTTGTTCAGTGCTTTATCAAGGTCATGAAAATACCTGTGAATTTCTCGAACCTCTGACCTCGTAATCTCCATACTAGCAAGACCCTTAATCGCCATTAAGTCCTTCTTAAGATCGTCATGATCTACACCAGTTTCTAAAAACACATTGATATATGCTACAGCAGCATCCGCTTGAACTTGTTGGGCTTCTATGTCCATCGGACGATCAATCATGCCATAACCCGTTGTTCGATTGTAAAAAGCATGAAAATCTCCGACAAACTCTTCCACTTGTTTATATTCGGCCGGGAATGATGCAGAAGATACTACTTGATCATGCGCTTTCACCTTTGTACCATTCACTGCGGTATGCAGTGAGAAAATATAAATATAGAGAGCCGCGAATGTAGCAGCGACGAGGAGACTGAGTATGGAAAACATCACCTTAACCTGATCCATTTCATCTTCCCCCATTCGGATTTCTCTCTACTCTATTACGATTCCTTATTTTGCAAATCCGAAAATATTTTTAATTTTCGTTACGCCCCATTTAGGATCATGTGATCTGCTTTCATCACGGAAACGATCCTGTACCACTGCCATCAGTCTTTCTTCTCGAGCTGACATATGATCTTCAGCGATCTTTCTTTCTTTTGTCACTTCAAATTGATAAAACTCACGCTCATCAACTGAAATATCAGCAAGGTTATCGATTTTTTTACCGATAGAATTGAGTTCCATTTGATTAATGGTTGCATGTGCATCTGATGCAGTCGCGATTTCTTCATGAACAATTTCATGAACCTGATGGACAATATCCTTTTCCAATCGTTTAACCGTTTCATCGATTTTCAGTAGTTTCTTCACTTCATCAGATTCAACAAAGGAGATAATTTTTGAGAGAGATGATTGAATATCAGTCTGATCAGCAGGATTGTTAATCGGTTCAGGAGTATTTTCAATCCCTTTCCCTTGTTGATCCAATGCATTAATAATGACCTCATCTTCGGCATGGCTTTCCTTCATATTCTTAATTAATTGAAGCACTTCAATATCACCAATTGTATACGTCCGAGCGTTATTTTCATCACGTGGTATAGTTAAAAACGGAGCAAATTGCTCTTCCCATAATTTCAATGTATGACGAGACACGTTCAACATGGAAGCCACCCTGGAAATCATCAAAGTATTATTCATCTTCATCATTCCTCCCCGTTGATTTTATAATGAGTTATTCCATACCTCTACACCAGTTTTCCTGCCAGATGACAAAGGTTCTTATCAACAGACATAGACTCTCAAATATAGCGTTAATCTACCAAAGCCTCCCCGTTTGATGTAATGTTTTGAAACGGTTTAACAGCATTTCACGAATCTTGCCATCATTTTTTCCTTCAGAGAAAGATATCAACATTTAGTTTGTTCTGTTAGTTGCTTAAGTTCGTTGGATATGATGTAGCAGAATCGACTAGTAGATCTTATACAAAAGAAAGACGACACTTAAATCCTTAGTGGATCAGGTGTCGTCTTTCATATATAATAGCTTGGTTTTATACTCGTGTAAAAAAGATGAAGGTATTAGGAAACCATTAGTGCACATACTAGAATAGGAACAAACTCGGCAAAAAAAGGTCCCGTTTATCCAATACTGATGAACGGGACCTTTTTTTTATTCAATTTAAGCTAATGTTTACTCATACTCATTTTTTATTGACGAATTGATTTTAACTGCTCACTTAATTCTTTTGTCTGAATATATACGGATTGATAAATCGAAAACAGTTTTCTATATACTTTTACATTAGCTTGATTCGGAGTGAAACGTTCTTTCACTTTTATAAAGGAATCACTGCAGGATTCAAGTGTAGAAAACCAGTTACAACCCACAGCTGCTAGCATCGCCGCCCCAAGTGCTGGCCCCTCTTCACTCTCATGCTTTACAACAGTAGCATCAAAAATGTCTGCCTGCATTTGAAGCCAGGAGTCATTCTTTGCCCCACCACCAATAGAAACAATTTCATGAATGTCTTTTCCATTTTCTCTAAAAATAGAAAGTGACTCCTTCAGCGAAAAAGTGATCCCTTCTAATACTGCTTTTACAAAATGAGTTCTAGTGTGTGAAACATCCATTCCGATAAAACTTCCTCGTATGGATGAATCCGCATGCGGCGTTCTCTCTCCGGCCAAATATGGCGTAAAGAGCAATCCATTCGCACCTGCAGGGATGTTGTCGATAGAAGAAAGCAATTCATCGAATGTCGCTCCTTCGGCAAATTGGTCCCGAAACCAGTTCAGACTCTGACCTGCGGAAAGCGTGACCCCCATTGTATAATAAGCACCCGGCTTACTATGATTGAAAAAGTGAACCTTACCGTCAAAATCAAGTTGATTGCGATCTTCATATGACAAAATGACGCCAGAAGTTCCAATACTACAGAGGGTTTTACCATTTCTAAGAATCCCAGCTCCAATAGCCCCGCATGCATTGTCAGCACCACCAGCAAAAACTTCTACATTATCCAAGCCTTTCACTAATCCCTTTGTTATATTACCGACTTTGGCAGTAGATTCAATCAACGGTGGGCATAGGGATAGACTGATGTTAGTCTTGGAAGCGACTTCTTCACTCCATTTCTTCCCACTAATATCCATCATCAAGGTCCCGGCTGCATCTGAATACTCCATCTGGAGCTCACCTGTTAAACGATAACGTACATAATCTTTTGGAAGGAGGAAAACCTTAGTTCTAGCGTATAAATCTGGTTCATTCTCTTTCACCCAAAGTAATTTAGGAAGTGTAAATCCTTCGAGCGCAGGGTTATGGGTGATTTCAAGCAACCTCTTTTTCCCCACAAGTTTCTCAATCGTTCGGCATTGTGCAGTTGTTCTTGTATCATTCCAGAGAATGGCCTGCCTAAGAGGCTTATTTTCTTGATCCAGTAAGACAAGCCCATGCATTTGCCCAGAGAAACTCATTCCTTCAATAATTGCCGAGGAAGGAAGTTGTCGGGTAATCTCCTCCAAAGCATGAAGGGTTTGTTCCACCCAATCTTCAGGGTTTTGCTCGCTGTATCCAGACTTCGGTTGATGAAGTGGATATGTCTTTGATACTTCTGCTTGAACTTGCCCAGTTCGATCTACAGCGATGACTTTAACTGCACTTGTGCCTAGATCAACTCCAATAACATAGCTCATGGTGCTTCCTCCTTTCTCTCAACCTTTTACTTTAAGTTTCATTCTTTAACTTATACACGAACATTTGAAAAAGCATTTAGTAAGTATGAGTTAATCTCACCTTTTAGTTTTTCCATACGTCCTGATTTTGTCTCAATGTCATTAAGTCCTAAAGCATATTTCTCAAGCTTATGAAAGTCCGTCTTTCCTTCGATAATTTCTTTCCCAATACCTTCTGAGAAACTACGATAGCGATCCGAAATAAAATTCTCAAGAATTCGATCCTCTAACATTTGATGAGCCGCCTTTAATCCAATTGCAAAGCTATCCATTCCAGCAATATGGGCGTGGAAAAGATCGTCAGGATCGAAGGAGTTCCGACGAACCTTAGCATCAAAGTTCAAGCCACCTTTTCCAAGTCCATCATTTTTTAATATTTCATACATTGCGAGAGTAGTAGCGTACAAATCCGTTGGGAATTCATCAGTATCCCACCCAAGAAGTGTATCACCTTGATTAGCATCCACAGATCCTAGCATGCCATTTATTCGAGCGGTATGAAGTTCGTGTTCAAACGTGTGACCTGCCAACGTCGCATGATTCGCTTCGATATTGAATTTAAAATGGTTCTGCAAATCATATTTTTGAAGAAATGATAGAGATGTAGCTACATCAAAATCATATTGATGCTTTGATGGTTCTTTTGGTTTCGGTTCAATAAGAAATTGTCCGGTAAAATTAATTTCGTTTGCATAATCAAGCGCCATGTGGAAAAAGCGTGCTAGGTTGTCGAGTTCCAGCTTCATATCTGTGTTAAGCAAAGTTTCATATCCTTCACGCCCACCCCAGAATACATAATTCTCTGCGCCAAGTTCTTTCCCAACTTCCAGTCCTTTCTTCACTTTCGCTGCTGCATAAGCAAACACGTCTGCTTCAGAGGTGGTCGCAGCTCCGTGAGTGAATCGCGGATGGGTGAACATGTTTGCCGTATTCCACAACAGCTTTGTAGAGCTTGTTTTCATGTAGTCTTTTATCATCTTAACGATAGTATCGAGGTTATTATATGACTCTTTAAGTGTTTCTCCTTCAGGAGCTATATCTACGTCATGAAAACAGAAAAATGGCGCATCTAGCTTATCAAACAGTTCAAATGCAGCTTCGACCCTTGCTTTTGCTTGATCCATACCGCTGTATTCACTCCATGGACGTATCATCGTGCCAGCACCAAATGGATCAGCACCATCTGCAGTGAATGTATGCCAGTAAGCAACCGAAAAACGAAGATGTTCTTTCATCGTTTTATGACCAATTTTTTCATTAGGATTGTAATATTTGAATGCAAATGGGTTTGTGGATTGTGCTCCCTCATACTGAATACGATTAATGTTGTTAAAATAACCCAAAATAATCTCCTCCTCAAATAAAATTAGCTAACCAATGCTTAACCCTACCTGTTACTAGATAAGAACTTCATGATGTAAAGCAGAGAACATGATGTCACCTATAGTTAAAAAATCCTTAATACTAATCTACTTTCTAATGACTTTATGTAACTGCTTTCATTCAAAAGTATAGCACCCCTAAATTAGTTTGTCTATTAGATAAACAAAGTTCATAATTACTAAAGTGAACAATATTAATAATTTACTCAAATAGATGCTACTTGTAGAGGCAGTTATATCATTAATAGTTGATTTGGAGAAATAAGACATCTTCACTAGTAAGAGATTATTCATCCAATGGTAATTCTCTTTCACGAATGCACTTACACTCAACGCAATTTTCTGCTTCTACCGGACTTCTTTATTTAAAAAAGTGGACTGCTATTCGCCCCCTCTGTAAATATTTGTATTTCTAGCCATATATACTCCTCCAATATTGATTCTGCTTGCCTCAACGTTCTTATAGTAATCGGAGTTCATTATATCCCTCCCCCCAAATCAGAAAGTCGTAAATGCTGCTATATTAACTTAGACGACGATGTAACATTCATCTATCCTACTCAAATTCATAGAAAATTCCTTTCAAACACTACGAGAACAGTTAACAAATAACGAGGAGTATCAGGCTATTGTGATATACTTTTTTTAGCTTATAGTAATCTAAGCACACAAGCTAATAGCTATCGGGGGTATAGAAATGACAAATACATTTAATGCTTTTTATAGTACCTTTGAGTGGATAACGAAACTCGCTCTTCTTAATTTGCTTTGGTTACTATTTTCATTAGGAGGAGGGATTCTACTTGGGATCTTCCCTTCTACGCTTGCTATGTTTGCTGTTATTAGACAATGGTTAAAAGGAAATACACAGTTATCAATCAGTAAATCATTCTGGCACTATTATAAAGCAGATTTTTGGAAAGGAAATATTCTAGGAGCAATTTTATATTTCTTGATTGGCTTTATCTGTCTTGATTTGTTTTATATCAAGCACATACATCCAGATCAATGGACTTATATTCCTTTGTTCGCTTTTATTCTATTGATTGGACTACTATTCTTATACATTTTCCCTACTTTTGTTCATTTCGAAATTAAGCTGAGCACTGTCTTCAAAAATACTTTCTTTATAATGTTGCTTAGCCCTTTAACTACGATAATGATGGTTATTTGTCTAACGTCTATCTATTTTATAATTAAACTATTACCCGCACTAGCGTTTATCTTTGGAGGCAGTGCAACAGCTTTCATTCTTATGTGGCTATCTCTTCATGCATTTTCTAAAGTAACCAGTAAAAATTCGATTAAACATCTATGAGAACCTACAAACATGCGCTAGTGATTTCTATCATAAATAAAAAACCCATAGTTAGTTTATCCACTATACAAACTAAGAAACCTCTGATAAAATGAAAACATTGCAAGCGATTTCATTCGAAGGGAGGAAAGAGTAGATATTCTCTACTCTGTAAAAAATGGAACTAAACCGAAGCATTTACATTATGTTAATCACCCTTGTTGCAACTTTAGGAGGACTTTTATTCGGTTACGACACGGCAGTAATTTCTGGGGCAGAAGGGTCACTACAGACATACTTCTCAGATCATTTACAGCTTAGCTCTCTGGTTCACGGACTTACTGTATCAAGTGCGTTAATTGGCTGTATCATCGGTGGGGTTTTATCAGGTTACTTTTCCAAAAAGATTGGCAGAAAATATTCTCTTATACTAGCTGCTGTACTCTTTTTACTATCAGCTCTCGGCTCAGCTTATCCCGAATTTTTGTTTTTTGGCTATGGTGAGGAGCCGACTTACTCTTTGTTAATTATGTTTAATCTTTATAGAATCATAGGTGGGATCGGAGTTGGTTTAGCCTCAGCTGTTTCCCCAATGTATATTGGAGAAATCGCTCCATCTAATATAAGAGGAACGTTAGTATCTCTTAACCAATTCGCTATTATTTTCGGGATGCTCGTCGTCTATTTCGTTAACTGGGGCATCGCTAAGGGGCAACCCCTAGAATGGATGAATGATATAGGCTGGAGGTATATGTTTGCTTCTGAAGCTATCCCGGCTCTACTATTCTTGTTGCTATTGTTTACGGTGCCTAAGACACCAAGGTACCTCGTATCTATCAATAAAAATGAAGAAGCATTTGCTATCCTTTCAAAAATTCATGATCAAACGATGGCTAAGGCAACCCTATATGAGATAAAAAATTCATTTGACACGAATAAAGCAAAACTCTTTGCTTTTGGGAAAACCATCGTATTTGTAGGTATTTTGCTATCTATTTTTCAACAGTTTGTAGGAATAAATGTAGCTCTCTATTATGCACCACGAATATTTGAAAGTATGGGAGCAGCACGAGACGCCTCAATGGTTCAGACGATTATCATGGGATTAGTCAATGTGATCTTTACGATTATCGCCATCTTAACGGTTGATAAGTGGGGCAGAAAACCTCTTCTCATTGTCGGCTCAATCGGTATGACAATCGGAATGTTCGGCGTAGCTGGAATGGCTTTCTCTGGCATTATCGGTATAGCCACGTTAGTTTTCATTATTATTTATACAGCTTCCTTTATGATGTCCTGGGGACCGATCGTTTGGGTATTAATTTCAGAAATTTTCCCGAACAAAATCCGAGGACAAGCCGTCGCAATCGCTGTTGCTGCTCAATGGGCGGCTAACTACTTAATCTCTTCTACTTATCCTATGATGATGGAAGTAAGCGGTGGTCTGACATACTCTTTTTATGGAATTATGAGTATTCTATCAGCCATTTTTGTATGGAAGTTTGTTCCTGAAACAAAAGGAAAATCATTAGAAGAATTAGAAATGCTTTTACGAAAAAAAGGTATTAAGGAAAAGAAATTGGCGTAATCTCATGAAAGCTCCTCGCTTCGCGGGGAGCTTGTTCATTGTAATGCTCCCACACTTAGCAAAACAAAAGGACGAAACCTAATCGGTTTCGTCCTTTTGTCAGTATTATTCCTTTTCTTCTAACCATAGAATACTTGTAACTCCTCGGGGATAATATTTACTTCCTGTTATTTCACCAGAGATAATTTGGTCACTCCAGCTCCAAACTGACAATTCTGGATGTGTCAGCCATTTCACATGCGCCGCATCCGCTTTTGCTCCGTTTTCATCAACGTGATGCAATATTTCACGAGCAATAAATTGAGAAAGATACACTTTACTAAGCCAGGAGTTGTTACTAGTAGAGGAAATTTTCCACCCTCCATCATCAAACTTACACACGCCTTCTTTTAGGACCGTATCGAGATGTGTTTTTAAAACCCTAATGTACTCCCCAAATCTTCCTTCTGTATCAAGAGCTTCTTTACAATTCGTATAATATGGAAAGATTAGTCCTTCAATAGCAGGAATAATTCTAGAATCATTATTCTCCCCAATCACAGCAGGGATATAGCCAGAATCCGTCAAATGACTTGCCATCGTATGAGCACTTTTCTCTGCTTGTCTTCCAGCTATTGTAGCCAGCTCTTTTTCCCCTTGATCTGAAAAAATCTTTTCTAGCGCGACATAGGCCGCCCACATTTTCCCTCCAAGGTAAATATTATTTCTAGCCTGTCCTAAGGAAACGTCCAAACTATCATACGTTGTAATTTCTGCTCCGCCCATAACACGACTTGAATCCAGCCCTAGCAACCCGTTGCGCTTAACTGGGTCTGGATGGTCGCGATTTAACATACTCTCGAAGCAGCTTTTAAAAATAGTTAAGTTGTCTAATAACCATTGTTCGTCATGGGTTTGTTCAATATAAACTGACGCAGAGAGTACCCAGTTAACCAGCTGCTCCCCTGTCATATGAGAGAAACATCCATCAATCCCGTACACTTCATAAGAAGAGTAGTGTGGACGACTGATCGTATTCGCTACGCCCATATCATGAGTGAAACTGATTCCACCTGGATACAATTCTTCTTCATTTGGAAAACGAACCTGATCTTCATAACTGAATCTATTAATGAACATATCCAATTCATTCTTCACTGTCCAAGGATTCATTTTCAACTCAAAAAACAACTGATCCACTGTTAAATCAAATGTATTCATCATTCGATATTC
The DNA here is from genome assembly GCF_030547345.1 of Anaerobacillus sp. 1_MG-2023. NCBI lineage: Bacteria > Bacillati > Bacillota > Bacilli > Caryophanales > Bacillaceae > Anaerobacillus > Anaerobacillus sp. 1_MG-2023. The sequence continues at coordinate 192,138 of NZ_JAUORD010000007.1, forward strand.
GCCTTCGTTAACTACCCAGAAAGGCTTCCCTTCATGTTCAAGTAATTGAGTATTTCCATAATAACTACGGACCGCATGAGCCATCATGAACTTCTGATCGTTCGATAAATTTGCTTCACTAATCATCCCATTGCTTTGCAGTGCCCGTTGTTTCAGCTCATCAAAGTTTTCAATAGCAAAGTTTGCTACGCTTTCTATGTTTGAAAAGTATTTTGTGTAAAAATAAGAAGTATCCATACCAGCTGTCACAATTCCCCCTCGATAGAAGCAGATGGCAAATTGATACGTGGCTTTTTCCCCTGGTGGCACATCGGCAATAAGCGTACCTACTGGTCCGAGACCAAACGTCCAATTTTCCTCTAAAGGAGTAGTTAGGATATTTTCCATACTAAAGTGCATAGCTGACTTCGTTTCAGCCTTCTTACTTGCAATAGCCGTTATTCTTCCTTCACCGATACCTGCCAATTCTTCTGCCGTATCATCCAATCGCCGCATTGAAGAATACGGGTCACTTCCTTCGTATCCAAAAAAGGCTCGACGCTTTCTCTCTCCCTTTGTATTATCGATGGTTAATTCTGCTAGAACTGCCGGGACAAGCGTTCGTTTCAATTCCTCTTCGCTTGCTGTTTCTGGATTCTCTACTGGATGAACCTGGGAATACACCGTAAATGTTAAATCACCTGCTTTCCAGGTATCTGTACATAGTTGAAAATCTCGTTCAACTTGGTCTTTGGGAAAGGAATGAATGATGTCAGGATTGTCTGGGTTAGGATCCGGGTTCTCAATATCATACCGCTTACTCTCATCGTCATTCGCATCAAAGAATGGAAGAGCATCATAATGACCTTTTTGCTTCAGTGATTCCAGTCCAACGTATATGTTCTTCCTCGGTGAACGCCCTAGTTCTAAATCGAGTCCACCTCCATTACCCCCATAACCTAATGTAAAACTTGAAAAAGCACCGATCGGTGAATGATGAGCATTATAAAAATTGTTTTCTGGCATAACTATCCCTCTCTTTTCCTATAATAAGCTATCCCTTAACTGCACTAGATGATATTCCTTCTACAACCTTGTTACTGAAAAAAATAAATGCAATTAAAATCGGTAACACACTAATGATCAAAGTAGCTCCGATTGCCCCCCAATCCGTCATGTACTGACCAATGAAATTCTGAATACCAACCGTTAACGTCTTGTACTTATCTGAGCTAATAAACGTGTTAACAAATACAAACTCATTCCAGTTATAGATCATATTAATAATTACGGTTGTAGACATAACTGGAATCGTCATTGGCAAAATAATTCTAAAAAACAATCGATGAATGGAACAACCGTCAATAATCGCTGCTTCTTCAATCTCACGGGGCAACGTATAATAAAATCCTAGTAAAATCATCATTGTGATCGGTAAGTTATATGCCGTATAAGTGACAACAATAGACAATGGATTATCTATCAAATTCACATTTAAAAACATATTAAACAACGGAATGAGAGCTGAATGAATCGGGATCATCAAACCAATCATAAACAACCCCAGTACTAGTTTACTTAATTTCCAATTCAGCCTCGTAATCGCGAAAGTAGCCATACTGGCTAATAGTACTGTTAATAGGATGGCTACCGCTGTAATCCATACACTATTGAAGAAATATAGGCCAACCCCTCCATCCCAAACCTTCTGGTAGTTTTCCCAATTAAACTTGCTGGGAAAGGAAAAAGGAGATCCCGAAAAAATCTCTTGATTATCTTTCAGAGAGAATAAGAACAACCAAATGATTGGATATATTTGAAATAAACCTAATATCCCTAAGCAGAGATAGAGCAAGACATAACCTAAACGATTCATAAAAGAAGCCCTCCTAGTACTGGATATTTTCATCCGATTCCGTCAGTTTACGAATGATGAGTGTCACGATCAACGTAATTAGAAGAAGCATAAAACCTACCGCGCTTCCATAGCCAAACTTATAATTTGAAAATGCTAGCTTATACATATAGGAAGCCATAACTTCACTAGCCCCGTTCGGCCCTCCGCCAGTCATAACGTAAATGAGATCAAAATATTTTAAAGAACCTACAATGGCAAGTACGACAGTCACTTTTACGACGCCCATAATAAGTGGAAGTTTTATTTTATAAGCGATTTGCAGAGCAGATGCCCCATCAATCCTTGCAGCTTCAATAATCGAATCTGGAATATTCTTGAGCGCAGCATAATAGATCAATATGTAAAACCCTGCATACTGCCATAGAATTGGGATGAAAATGGCGTATAATACAAGCGAAGGCTCCGCTAACCACGAAGGCGGATTATCAATTCCAATCCCTATAAGAATACTATTCAGAATACCATTATTAGGATTGTAGACTTTAATCCATAGCTGTGCGATTGCAACAGAAGATAAAAGCATAGGGATCAAATAAATTTTCCTCAATAAATCGGCACCTTTTATCTTCGATACGAGGATAAGAGAAATGGCCAGATAGATAATCAAACTGAGTGTTGAAAACAATGCAAGGAGAAAAGAATGTAGAGCACTATCCCAAAACTTATCATCCTGAATAACATTAATATAATTATCCATTCCAATAAATTTCATCGCACTTATACCATCCCAATCCATTAACCCATAATAACCACTCAATAGTAGAGGGATGAAAATGAGAAGCCCTATAAGTAACAGAGATGGTAGAACGTATAACGCAATGACAAACTTATTCGACATAACTTTATTCATAACCACAACTCCATACTGTTCAGATTAGAAAATGCTACCTACTCGCTAGAGAGGACGACTTTATTATTTTCAATGAAAAACAAATTAATATGTTTAACCAAAATACAAAGGAAATAAGAGGCGCTTCTTTATTTGCTATTTTTGTTATTAGAAAGGAAAGAAACTGGCCTCACTTGCAATAGAGGCCAGCTATACTTTTATTTCCCATTACTCAGAATCCGAGAGTGCTTTCTCGTGCAACTTCGCAAACTCTTCAGGTGTAATTTCTCCTCCGAAAAGCGCCTGAATGGCATCAAGGTGAACCTGGGCCACCTCTGGCTTCATTTGCACATCCGCAAACAACGTGATACTACTAGCTTCATTTAATTCATTCAGTACATCGTTGTACATATCTGGAAGCTCAAGATTTTCACTATTCACCTTTGTTGCAGGGATTACGCCCGCTTCTTCTACAGACTTCTCTCCCCATTTCTCTACGAAGAATTTAACAAATTCCTTCGATTCCTCTTTAACATCTGAATTATCCGCTACAAAAAGCCCAACACCTGGACCACCAACGAAACTATTCTCATCACCACTACCTTCAACTGTTGGAAATTTAAAGAAATCAACTGAATCTCTAAACTCCTGAGGAACATCTTCATTCGTCGTGTAGTTTGGTAGATCCCAAGTTGCAATTAAATACATAGCAGCTTGTCCGTTCATAAACATACTTTTGGCTTCTTCATCTGACAGGCCATTAAACCCCTTCTCAAACGCTCCCATGTCTACAAGGTTTTGAACCTTTTCTGCTGCTGACACTAAGGCCGGGTCTTCAAAAGTGCCAGAACGATCAATCGCTTTAGTTAACATGTCTGATCCACCAATTCGATCTGCAAGATACATGTACCACAATGAGCCAGTCCATCTATCTTTATTTCCTAATGCGATTGGTTCCACATTATTTTCATTCAATGTTTTTACTACGTTTTTTAATTCTTCATACGTTTTCGGCGCCTTAAGACCATACTTCTCAAAAATCGCTTTGTTATAGAAGACAGTTGCAATATTTAATTCAAGTGGAAGTCCGTACGTCTTTCCATCAATCTCATATGCCTCAGTTGTACCTGAGACGAATTGATCTTTTAATCCATCATCCAGAACATCATCTAGTGGTGTAAACATCTCACCATCCACATAAGGTTCCAAAAATCCTGCTGGCCACGTCATTCCTACATCTGGTAGCTGTTCTGACGTAGATAATACTTTTAACTTATCTTTATATTGTTCATTACTAAGCACCTCAAGGTTAACGTTTACATCCGGGTTTTCTTTTTCAAAATCCGAAATGATTTCGCTTACAATTCTGTTGTGATCTTTAGAACTTCCTTCAGGCCAAAGGTGCATGAAATCAATCGTTTTCGTATCACCACTCGATTCTTCATTACTACTTGAAGAAGCACAACCTGTAGCTAGTAAGACCGTGAATAAAACCATCACAAAAAATGTAAACGCTTTCTTATAACCCATCTAAAATCCCCCCTTATAATTAATAAACCGCTTTCCGTAAATTCAGAATAGCAAATACATTTATGTTTGTCTACTGGATAAACTAAGTTTGTGTTAGAATATTGGTAAGAAGTTAATCGAAAAGGGGAACAAAATGAAAATGACACTAAACCACACTTGGAATCAACACGTTGTAAAAAGAGGGAATAAATCGATCGTACTACAAGTAATAAAAGACAATACTCCGATTTCAAGAGCGGATATAGCGAAAATGACCGGGCTTAATAAAAGTACTGTTTCCTCTCTTGTCAGCGAGCTCCTTCTCGAAGAATTGATATATGAATCTGGCCCTGGAGAATCGAGTGGTGGCAGAAGACCCGTTATGCTTCTGTTCAACGAGCTTGCCGGTTTTTCAATTGGAATTGATCTAGGTGTAAACTATATGTTAGGCATCTTAACAGATTTAAATGGCAACATTGTCAAAGAGGAAAAGTTGAATTTCTATGATTTAACATATAATAAAATTGAGTCTCAACTCATTGCCATGATCAAGAGTCTTTCAATGAACACTCCTTCATGCAAATACGGTGTAATAGGAATTGGAATTGGCGTACCAGGAATTGTGAATAAAGACGGCGAAATTTTATTAGCTCCAAACCTGGGGTGGAAGAACATTAAGTTAAAAACCATTATTGAAGATGAGTTTGCCATTCCTGTTATCATCGAGAATGAAGCAAATGCTGGAGCATATGGCGAAAAGAAATTCGGAGTTGGTCAGGCATTTGATAATATTGTATATGTTAGTGCTGGAATTGGAATTGGCGTTGGTTTACTCTTGAACGGTAAACTTTATCAGGGTCATGATGGTTTTTCAGGAGAGATGGGCCACATGACAATTGATGTGAATGGTCTCGAATGTCGCTGCGGGAATAAGGGGTGCTGGGAATTATATGCTTCAGAGAATACTTTGCTTAAAAAAGCTAAAGAATTAAAGTTAAACCCACACCAAGGAAAAGAACTTTGTTTAGATGCATTGATTAAACTGGCTAATACGGATCAGCGTTCTGCTGATTTGTTTGAAGAAATAGGAACTTACCTTGGAATCGGCATTAACAATATCATAAATATATTCAATCCAGAACAAGTTATCATAGGAAATCGTCTCGCTTCAGCCAAAAAATGGCTAAAAAAACCAGTAAACAAACATATCAATGATCATACACAAAGATTTCAACAGAAAGGACTTAGGATTGATTTTTCTGAGCATTCAACTCATTCTTCTGCCCTAGGCGTAGTAGCCTTTACAGTTGAAAACTTTCTTCAGATCGATTTAGTTAATTAAAAGAGAGCACCGCTTTTCTTGCTACCTAGTATGTTACTTATCGGAAAAGAGAAACAGTCAATAGTTGTTCTTTTTTCCGATTTTTAATGGATAATCAATTAGATAAATACATACATGTGCGTGCTATTATCATAACAAATCTTAAAACATTTTAGCTCTTCTATTGTCATTTGATCTCCCGCTCAATAAAACTCACCTTTAAACGCCTAATGTAAACGTTATATGAACTTTCCTCTCTTGAGTAAACAGTATTTACATCCCCCTTCCCCATTCTTACAAATGCAAGTGATTCTTCCCCATACATTTCGGTTATTCCTTCTTCAAAAAGAATCTGATCATTCGACTACATCGACAGCTTGCAACCTTCTCACCGCTCATCCCCCTTGCTGACGTTTCTTTTACAATCCTTTTAACTCGGTGATGTTAAAAAACCGCAGACTGTAGAATAATTATTACACTCCTAAAGTTAATTAAATAACAAAATGATAAGTAGAATGATAGTTAAAATTAACAAACAAAAGATGGTATTCCTCAGAATTTGATTCTTTTTTTGCCTTTCTTCCTTTCCTAGTGAACCGTAAAAATGAGGAAAAAACAGAATAATAATCCATTGTGGTATCGATACTCCAAGCATTAATGGCAACTCAGCTTTTAACCGAAACGGCTCGCCTTCCATCAGTGTAATAATATAAATAACAATTCCTACTACAACAGGGCAGAGTATGATGTAAATCAACTTTTGCAACATGGTTTTTAATATAGATTTTTCATTGTGGTATTCTCCCATAACTCCCCTCCCATTGCCTTAGTTTTCTCTTCTCAACCACAAACTAATTGCCACTAACACGGACTTGTCTATGAACTTTATTCCAGATAACTCCGAGTTTACGGAACATCGTTATGTGTTAACGGTGTTTTCAACTATTGGTTTGTATCCGTAGGACAGAAGACATTACTCCTATGAGGCAAGATGAAAATAGTGAAAGATCCGGAGTTATTCCAAAATAAGGTAGAATTGTACATTTCGGAACTACAGCGATCATGGTTAATAAGATAATCAAATCTAGTCTTACGGTATTCAAATAAAATCCTCTTAAAGCAAATCAATACTTTTATTAGCGTCTTATTATTTAACGCTATTTCAAGTTTACTGAACGTTAACGTTGGATTAATACCAATTATTTCAAAATAGCATGTATAACTCAATCTTTACTTTTAAAAAAGGAGCCTATCTTTTTAAAGACAAGTTTCGATTGCTTATGGAAGACTTGATTTTGACAATTCTTTAGGACTTTCCACTAACGTAACCCATAGATTAATAGTCAAAATTGCCTTTTCTACTTCAAATTTTAACCTATCTATATCCCAGCCATCTTCTTTATAATTTTTGATAACTTTCCCCTGTACTTTTTGCCCTCCATCGAATCTTTCTGGATTGGAAATTCGTATAGTTTGTATATCTGGCATCTCCTTAAATACATAAGACTCTGTAGAGGATTCTGCATCGTTAACTGTTGACCAAGATTCGACCTCGATTTCCGCACTTTCTTTGTTGATTTTAGTTATTTCCCCTTTAATAAATGTTGCTTCTTCAACCTGTAAACAACCTATCATAGTAATAGCTAAAACTGTAATAATGAAGAAAACCTTACTTTTTAACACTTCGTAACCCCCTTAAAGATACATTTATGATACTCTCTGCACTTATGCAATTAAGAGAACTCTTTTTAGCATTCGCTAAAACCTTGTCAACAACTTAATGCCACTTATTTCAAACCGCATAGACTATATCAATCTATATTTCATAGGCACTGTGAAAGTATAATGTTGATATTTATAGAAAAAACAGAACCTCCATAAAACGGAAGTTCTGTTTGATATTATTGTCTTATTGCTAACGCCCCTATTAGCTTAAATACTTTTTATTTCCCTTTAATATTACATTCTGGACTCTTTTTTCTCTTTCCAATGACTTACAATAAGGCTTGCAGAGGAAACTAACAATAGCAACATAAAAATTGAGGAGATTAGTGATTTAATTCCTGCTTGATTACTAATGCCACTAAAAAGTTCAAACAAAAAGTAAGCCATTAACGATACACTTATCACAAATATAAGAACTTCAACTTTCACCTTTCATACCTCCATTACAAACTTTCAATTTATTTGCGTCCAATCTAAGGATAGGAAAGTAAATTGTTTTACTAAACTACCCAAATTTATAATACCAATTATTTCAAATAATTCCGCATAACTCAATCTTTAATTCCAGTTAAAAGAAGCCTATCTTTTTAAAGATAATCATAGAAGAAGACGTAAAAGAACATGTGATTGGGACTTTTACTAATTGTTAGATAGCGGAATTCTTTTCTACTTTACTGGCATTGAAGAAGCCACTCCATTCCCCCTTCAAGTATATAAAAACCCTCTGAAAACATTCAGAGGGTTAAATCAATTATTTTACACCTTTCATCAATTTCTTGATCTTAGGTGAAAGTAGGAATAGTGCAATACTCAATATGATTGCCATACCTCCGATTGCCCCGAAGTACAGCGTTTCTGTTTCTGGTGTATAGAAACGGACAAGTTGTGCATTCAATGCTTGTGCGGCAGCTGAAGCTAAGAACCATAGACTCATAGTTTGAGCAGAGAAAGCTTCTGGAGCTAATTTAGTTGTGGCAGAAAGACCTACAGGTGATAAGCATAGCTCACCAAGTACAACGATAAAATAGCTAAGCACGAGCCATAATGGACTTACTAGTGAATCTTCTCCTCCCAAATATACAGGCAGTAGTATCACTAAAAATGATAAACCGGCAAACAATAGACCAAATGAAAACTTCTTCGGAATCGACGGTTGACGATTGCCAAGTTTCACCCACATCCAAGCAAATACTGGAGCTAATAGAATGATAAATAAAGGGTTTAACGATTGGAACCAAGCTGGGGATATACTGATTCCCATGAATTCCAGTTCAGTTCGCTTATCTGCGTAAACTGCAAGGATAGTTGAACCCTGTTCTTGAATTGCCCAGAACATAACAGCTGCAATAAATAATGGAATATAAGCGATGACTCTGGAACGTTCAGTTTGCGTTGTTTTCGGACTATAGTACATCACGATAAAGTAAATGGTTGGAACGACGATTCCGAAGATACCTACTAAATTAATAAATACGTTTAATGTAAATAAGCCCGCAGGAATCGTAATACCTAAAACGATAGTAAGACCAACAATAACTAAACCTACGATTAATCCATATTTCTTTTTCTCAGATGGGGCAAGCGGGTTTGGAACATAAGTACCAGCAAGACCAAGATTCTTCTTCTTTGTTATCATAAATACCACAAGACCTACGAACATACCGACGGCTGCAACCGCAAATCCCCAATGGAATCCTTTTGTTTCCATAAGTTTACCAACGATTAGCGGAGCAATGAATGCACCAAGGTTGATACCCATATAGAAAATACTGAATGCTGCATCGCGACGCGTGTCACTTTCACTGTACATCTCTCCAACCACAGTTGAAACATTCGGTTTTAATAGTCCTGTTCCCACAACGATCAATACCATGGAAACAAAGAACATAGCTAAACTTCCTGGAAATGATAATGCAATATGACCAAACATGATGAATATTCCACCGTAGAAAACGGCTTTCGAAGTTCCGAATATCCTATCTGCCAACCAGCCTCCGATTACTCCGGACATATATACAAGTGAACCATAAATCGACATGATTGCTAAAGCTGTGTTTTGCTCTAGACCCAAACCGCCTTCTGAAACCTCATAGTACATGTAGAATACAAGGATGGCACGCATTCCGTAATAAGAAAAGCGCTCCCAAAATTCTGTGAAGAATAAAGTGAATAATCCCTTCGGATGTCCAAAGAAACCTTTTTGAGGGACGCTATCCACAATTTTCTGTTTATTCATTGATGACATGTTACTACCTCCCTTATTCCTTTACTATAATATTTTAATATTTTAATAAAGTCAAAAAAAGTTTTAAACTCTTTATTATAATCAAAAATATTTTTCTATTTCAAATATTAAGTTATTTTAAGATAATTAAAAAATGATTAAGGTACTGTAATAAATATAAAAATGAAAATAAGCCCGCCATCCAATTTGAACGGCAGACTTATTTTCATTTTCATGACTTTATTATGTTTTAAACCATATGATAACGTTTCAATCCCCTGATCTATTATCACGTTAACATTTAACTTGTTTGAAGTTTTTAGGCGATGGTGCAGTTACTTCCTCTCCAAATACCTTTGCTTTATCAATATGTGAATGAATTAACGCTGTGTTTCATGATTCCTCATCGAGCGATACAAGTATGAGTATGTGGATACCAACATCATCCATTTTTTATCATAAATACTCCTTGTTCCTTCTCATAAAAATCATTAGGTTTTAAAACAACTTTTATATGATCACATAGATAGTAGAAAGTATCCTTATCACCAAAAAGAAAGGTTAGTGTTTTCTTTAAGTTGATCTGATATGTAAAAAAACGTTGAGCGCACGATTAATGAAGTTCGGTCTTCAACCTCTTCTTTGCTCCTTTATAACAGCAATTTTCCGAATAAACGGAACTAAAACGACAGACTTTGAAAAAGAGTAAGAGTTATAACTAATGTAGATAAAGAACCAGCAGACAGTAATGTTATCATTTTCCACCAGTTTATTTCCTTTGAAGGTTTTACAGCCTCTTTAGAAACCGTAACCCATATAGCCATAGATACTAGAACTAAGATAAAAATAACTTCTTTAGACATATTTGACACCTCCATAATTTTTCTAAAGTAAACTTTCCTAGGTGTTAATTCCAATTATTTCGAATCAGGGAACAGTAATCAATCTTTATTTCAGATAAATGGAGCTTATCTTAATACAAGTATGCTCCGAGTTTATTGGAAACTATGATACTACTTTACAACCCTTTCTTCTAATTCGCTCCCTTGCTGCGTTAAAAACCCCAGACAAAAGATTTTTTGCCTGGGGTTATTTACAATCAAGCTGTTTTATCTAAACGTGTATCTATCAAATACCTTCAAACCTTCGTCATTCAATACTTGTTCTACTACTGAAGGTTTTAGTGGGCTTTTAGTAAATACTTCTTTACAGGAAATCATTATGTTGCCACCTGCTATTTGTGCTAATTGATCATGTGTAACGCTATATACTAATTTACCTAGATTTGACCAAACCATTGCACCTGAACACATTACACAAGGCTCGCAGCTAGTGTACAGGGTGTATTCCTCCAAATCAAATAGCTGATTCTCTGAACAAAAATCTCTGATTAGACCTATTTCTGCATGGTAGGTAGGATCTGATTGGGTATGTACTTTATTCTCAGCAGCTTTTACAATTTCATTGCCTTTAACCAGGATTGCACCAAAAGGTTCGTTTCCTTCTGCTCTTGATTTTGAAGCCTGTTGGATAGCTATTTTCATGAAATATTCATCGTTGTACGTCATAGAAGTTCTCCAATTCCAGTTGAATTATCCCTCATTATAAAGGAAGTACATCTCTCTTTCCATCCTTCTCTAAACAAACGCCTCAAATCTGCCATTTCATTCCATCATCACAAGGTTTCTTGCCGTACCGATCCTTTTGCTTTCAACGAACGGGGCAGTGGCCGCCTCATTCATCACCCTGATCGTATCCATTGCCATTATGTCCGTATCTAGCGCCAGCATCGTTTTCGTGCTGATTGTATATTTCATTTGGAGAATCATTAGTACGGGCAGGAACATGGTTCATTCCTATGGACGACTTCTTACTATCGGTCTAGCAACCACATTTTCGGTTCAGTTCATTCTAAGCATACTTATAAACCTCGGTTTATCGGGGGTCCCTACCGCTGCCATGCCTTTCATGAGTTTCGGCGGCTTCCATATACTACTTGAAATGACTGCTGTCGGTTTATTATTAAGCATCTACAGAAGACGCAATACAGTCGATCAGCCTATGGCATACAGCTGAATACCTAGGAAATCTTAATGTTTTCTAAGAAAAATTATAAAAGATAACTGAATAAACATGGCCAACCTGTTAAGCCGTGTTTATTTATACAAAGCGACCGCAGACTAGCTTATTAAAGATAATGCTCCGAGATTCTTGAAGACTTGTTATCAAAATAAGCTATTACAGTTAAATAAGATTTTATCTGGGTTTCACACTATAATACCTCATAGCTTTTGGAATACCCTGGATTTCTAAGGAACCATCTAATATTAAATTCCTTAACCTGTACTCAATATACTGATCACCGATATACTGATCTAAATGTCCAATGATCTCTCCAATAACTCGGGCTGATTTCATAAATCCATCTTGCTCTTGCTCGTTATGTAACCTTTTGGCTACATTTATTATATAGTCATCGTAATAGGCTTCATCAACATGACATATCTCACTATTTTTCCAAATCCTAAGTAATTCTTGTTTAGTAGATAACGCTTCCCATTCCTCCTCAAATTGTTTCCTTTCCTCTTGAGACAACGGTGAATTCTGGCTATTGCTTTTATAAATCAACTCTAATTTCTCAGGCGGAATTTCCCCTGTATGTAACAAAGTATATTTCGTATCTGTTGTAACAAATAGATCTTTGAATTTTTTAGTTGCATCTATTAAAGAGATATCATTAGTTTTTCCTTTTAAAAGATAAAGAACGTACCTTAGAGCTGTTTGTTCATGTGCGTTATGACCCATCCAGATAATAATTGGCGTATTTTCAGGGATAGCGCTAATTTCCAAAGTCGTATCGTTGAAATTCTTTTGATAATTATCTATATCTTCATCATTAAAATTTATATGGTTCTTTAACCATTCATACCTTTTTCTAAGACCAACCTTTTCATGTAAACGCCACACTGGACCAATAGATAACAAGTCCGAAAAGGAAATGATTTTTTCGGTATCTTTTAACTTCATTTTTTTGAAAACTATGTTTAAACTTCCTGAGAGAGAAGCACCAAACACTATATGAACTGCTTGATACCGGATTACATCTTCCCTGGTGATTTGATTTGTTTTATACTCCAGAAACGAGTTACAAGCCTTTCTCAAATCCTTCACCAATTGTGTATCAGAATATTATTCTACTTCTTCAGCCATATTCATCCGCAATAAAAATTGAAATAACAATGATTTCACTTCTTGTTCGGTAGAACTTTCTACGATTTTTTTTAATTCATCAATCAATCTAGTTCCCTCCATCCCATTTCTTCATTAAGAATTAAACTTGCCTTGTTACACAAAAGCTCTGAGTTTGTTTAATAATTTTTATTCAAAAGTAGTAGTAAATAGCTACTTCCTAAAAGAAGAAATGCCAGTTGAGTTACAGCGAAAACTGTTAACTCAACTGGAGTCAGTTTCCTTTCCCGTTTGATTTTCTTAAAATGAAAATAATAATAAATTGCACATATGAGCAACACAACTCCTGATACTTGAAATATAATCTCTAATAAACTAATCACAAATATCCCCCTCTAGTAAATGTTACAATTGTTATTCAAACAGTAACAACTCTCTTAGATAATCCTGCTCTACTCGTCAATCCCAATTATTTCAAAACAGTTCTAATAAATCCAATGCTTATTTCACAAAAAGGAGCCCATCTTATTACAGATGAACTCCCAGATACTAGAATATAGTAAATAACGATCCTAACAGTCCACTACTGTACATTACCATATATAATAATCGTAGTTATAATATAGTTAACGGCTTAAAAGAACATCGCAAAAAACATGGTATAAGTAATAAGCAAGTATGTGCTTTAGTTGCAAGAGACCGTGATAAGATGACCTTCTTTTAGACAATGGGAATGGGACGGTTAACAAAAGATCAATTAAATAAAACATCGGTCATAAGCTTTCCAGAAAAATGTCTTGTGCTCTTGGCGTAACTTTAAAACTTATGCGACTGAAAAAGGATGGAGTTATATCAATTTAAGTCTGATGATAAATTTCGTACAAAACTTATGATACACTTAGATTAAATAAGTTCAATATCTAACATTTCTTTTTTCCTTAAACGGAAGGATTAGGGGAGTTTGACTGGGAAAATCTTAAATGAAGGTGGACTTTTATGCTTTGGCTTATGTTAATAGTTATATTTCTGCCTTTTATAGCAAGACGAATAGAAAGGCATTTTCAACGATTAAAAAAAGAAAAAAATGAAATGAAGGATATCTTCAATGATTGAGAGGAAATGATATCCCACTTAATTAACCTATTGCTTTAGTTAATAAGCAAAACAATAAACTGAACCGATTTTTGAAAGCTAATGAACATAATCATTAGCTTAACCTGCTTCGTTAGCAAAATAAGCTATAGCCACTATACAGCTATAGCTCTTATTTAATAGAACAATGGATTCAATTCAATATTCTTAAGTTGCCTCGATTGTAGAATATTTCTTGGTTATAATGACCATTTTATTTAGAAAAGGCAATTATAATATCAAATCTATCTATGTTAATATATGTTTATTTTACAATATCTGAATTAGCATATTTCTTTAATATACTTGGGTTTACGAACCTTATTGAAACCACCTCCCCACACTCCAAACAGACAGTGAGTTCTTTTTCATACTCTGGTATTTTTACAAATAAATCTCTACCACAGTTTTTGCATTTCTGCATTTGATACCCCTCCACTCTTGTAGAAAGTTAATTGTCTTTCATTATCTAGTATATTTCACATAAATGAGCATTAATCCTTCCTAAAGCACCCTGACCTGTTATTAACTTAAACAAAAAGGAGCGCATTCCTTTTTAGGTTAATGCTCCGAGATATCGGAACAGGACTTAATTAATATTCATGAATAGCGCTCGATTGCCGTGTTGTGCTTTTTATAATGTCGTAATAAGGGGTCCTTCATTTGTAAGAATAACCGTATGTTCGTATTGAGCCACAAAGCTTTCATTGGTTAAGAAGGTCCATCCATCTTCAGATTGGAAAACTTCCTCTTCAAATGTAGAGATCATAGGCTCAAAGGCAATTACCGCACCATCTTTTAAAATTTCATCATCCCAACTAGCGAAATAATTAAAAATATGTTCAGGTTCTTCATGAAGCGAACGTCCAATACCGTGTCCTGTAAGATTTTTTATTACTGTTAACCCATGGCGTTTCGCTACATTATGTGCAGCCTTTCCAAGAGCACTTTTTTTTGAACCTGGCTTTGCCTGCTTAAGTCCAGCATGGAATGCCTCTTTAGAAACGTCACATATTTTTTGTAATGCCGCGTCTCCTTTCCCTACTACAAATGAAATTCCAGTATCTGCATAATATCCGTTTTTTGAACCTGAAACGTCTATATTCACTAAATCTCCTTCATGGATGACCCGTTTTCTCTTCGGTATCCCATGCGCCACTTCATTATTTATACTAATACACGTATACCCAGGAAAATTGTATTCTCCTTTTGGCGCAGATTGAGCTTCTGCCTTTTCAAACATCTCTCTTCCCATTTCATCGAGTTCTTTTGTGGTAATTCCGGGTTTTGTACTAAGGACCAATTCATCACGAATCGCTCCACAAATTCCACCAATTATTTTCAATCCTTCAAAATCCTTTTTAGTTTTTGCAACCACTGATATCCCCACTTTTTAATGTATTTTATGATTAGTATTCCATTTAGTTTCTAGCATAAACTGAACAGGTTTTTCTTCAACAATCTCTGGCCCTTTTATGGATTAAATATAACAACCTCTTATTCCGTTAAACTTCCCTGTTATTAACTTAAACAAAAAGGAGCGCATTCCTTTTTAGATTAATGCTCCGAGTTAACGGAACAATAGACTCAACTCTATATTCTTGAGTTGCTCGCTAATCTGCAAGACTCAAATCCGAGATATATCTTGGAGCAGATTTTAAACTAAAGCACCTGCTAGTTTAAAGGATTAACAACGGTGACGGTGAACTCTTATAATATTTAATGGGATTTTTTAGTTTTAAAAACTAAAGGAGGATTCTAATGAATAATATTCTCGAGCTCAAGCATACAGATGAAATATTAATTCGTATCGAAAACTTAAATATAAATTCACAACCAATATGGGGTGAGATGGACGTTTCTCAAATGCTAGCTCATTGCTCATCTTTCCAAGATATCGCAATGGGAGATTCTTTCCCTAAAAGAGGTTTGTTAGGATTATTAATAGGTAGACTTGCAAAACCAATCTTTTATAATGATAAACCTTTAGATCACAACATGCCGACTATTCCAACCATTTTAATTACATCTAGAAGAGATTTTGAAGTTGAAAGAGAAAAACTAAAACAAAAAATAATAACATTTCAAAAGAATGGACCAGAGTCTTGTACAGAACATCCACATCCTTTTTTCGGAAAACTTACTTCTGACCAATGGGGAAAAGGCATCTACAAGCATCTTGACCACCATTTAAAACAATTTGGAGTTTAAATATATCGTACAATCTTAAACTTATCTGCTTTGTCAATAGGTCTGATACTCCTTTTGCTTATATAAAAAAAGAGCTAGTACTCTATTGATCCATCGCTACGAGATTGTTGAATGAATGAATGAATGAATCAATCAGCAGACATAACTGTACCAAAAGGAACGCGTTCCCCATTTTGAAAAGCAATCAGAGTATCATATTTCTTATCTAACACCACTTTGTATAAAAGTTGATGATTTAACTCTTTGTTTGAATAATCTTCAGTTTTATTTTGGGTGTAAGAAATCTCTAAGGCATCGTTCTCCTTATCAACATTTAAATTAAAGTCTTTAAAATGAATGGCTTCATCACCTTGGGTTACATTTATTGCATTCAGAAATACATAGACTACTTGATCATTTTTATAATACAAATGGGTTCCATTGAGATCTTCAGTCTCTTTAATAAAGTCCCTAACTTTCTCTTTTGCATCTTTACTATTAATTTCAGTGTAAAAAAGCTCTTTTTCTGAACACCCCATCAAAAGCAACAATAAAATTGACATTATTGAAACTAATATCCTACTCAATAAATAGCCTCCCCAGATTTTTCCTACCCCTATTATTGCTCTGATTCTATAAAGAGCGTTTGCTTTTCGTTAAGCAAACGCTCCGAGATTGTTTAATAAGTCGACTTCATTATCTATTGCTATACGAACGAGTGACTATTTTGTGCTGATTTATTAAGTCTACACATTAGAATCTAGAAATCGTTCGGATCAGCCCAGGCAAAGTCCTCATCAGTTAATTCTTCACCCTTTGTTGATTTCTTGTTTGTTAGATCCTTTACGAAGTTTTTAATTGTATTCTCTAACGCCATTTCAATAGTATTGCCAGAGCCTACACCAAACTCAGGCGATGCATCTACAATCACTGCAACATTTGCAAATCCTTTATAACTACCTCTTTTGTTTTCAAAAATCTTCACTTTAAATTTTCCAGTAGGTACTGTTTCTATTTCCCATACTTGGAATTCAGCAACGCATTTTTCTATAGCAGAAATTCCGATGACTTCTATTTCTTTCCACTCGGACACTAACATACCACCAATCTATTTACTTCACTATATACACCTGCTTAGCAATCGCTCCGAGTTAAATGAAGACTTTAATTCAAGATAAATCTAATTTAATTAATTTTTTATTAGCTAAGTACTAAGTTGTAAATCTATTATATATTTTAGTTGTTCCACTCTTCTTCTAGAATGACGATCCTATTCGTCGAAGATTTTCTTGTTTAGTTCCTTAATGGAGGGGTTGTATACCCCTGAAGTGTCAATGTAGAAGTTAGGGACGTCGATCCTCGGTTCCTCGTAAGGGCTTAAGCTAAGTTTAATTCCTTTCCTAGCCAGGTCCACTTTCTTATCGCCATGGAAGTACTCTCGAAGCCGGTTGTCCAGCCCTCGACGGACAAACCTGTCAAGCGCTATCTTTTCATCAACCTTGCAAATCAACAGATAAACCTGCGCCTTCCCCATGAACTGTTCAAGCATCGATGACCATATACTATGCTGGAACGCTGCTTCAGCAATCACTGACACATTGTTTGATATCAACCCCATGAGCGTATCAAAGAAGATTTCCGTGGCTGCTATATTGGCTTCAGGAGGAAGCTCGTTATGGCTTTTACCGAAAGTATGCACATACCCTTCCTTAATTTGATCTCGGCTGATTACTGGCATAAAGATCTCATTACCAAGTTCCTTAGAAAATGTTGTTTTCCCTGAACCTGGTCGACCAGTGACAACTATTAAATAAGGGGTTGACATTAATTTCACTCCTTATAGCAATATTGCCCATACTCCAGTTATATTGACATTTCAAGAAGCTAATCCTTACTATGGATAAGCTCCGAGATAAAGGAACAATGGACTCAATTCAACATTCTTGATTTACCCCCGTTTGCTAAATAAGTTAAGTTCAAAATTACTTTACTTCTATTTTATATTTTTGTTTTCCCCATGTTTAAAAATAACTACACTACACTCTTCACATCTTAACGCTGGAACTTTTTTGACTTTTAACCATGCATCACCTATTAATGTTTCACTTCCAAAATCCGCAAAGATGGAATTAGGCGAGTCTGACCAGCAAATTCTTCGAGGAGAGAAAATATATCCTTGCTTCAACTGATTACCACATTCAGGACACATTACAATATCGACCATTGTGAGATACACCACCTTCATCTTAGGGTTTTTATTGAAATAACTAGTAAGCCTGCACCGTCATTTATAAATTAATTTTTATTTTGCTATATGATTATGTGATTAAAGCGAGTAATCGCTCCGATTTTACGGAAAAATTGAATTCGAGATATCCTCAGGTTTTGAGCTAATCCCCCTGTAGTTTAAAAATTTTTATTTTTTTCATTTTCAACGACCTTGAATACCTCAGAGTATATTGCTTTTACATTATCTCGTTGTACTTCACTGTTTTTAATTGGGTATGCAAATTTCCAGCCACGATAGCCTTTTTCTTCTTCTCCATACAACATTCCTAATATAAAATTCTGCGTACCATTAACCTTTTCATCCTCTTCTTCATAAGACACGGGATTTTCTAAACCTTGAAATGGTATTGTATTTGCCAGGGAGCCAACAAAGAAGAATGGAACTTTCTTATTCTTATACATTTCTACATATTTTGAATTTGAAGCATCAGATAAATGGTCTTCCATAATGAACACTGCATCATACTTTCTTGAGTTTGAATTATGTAATTCACTTAAAGATATTTCATTAAAGTTTATCTGTTCCTCTCTAACATTAGGTTGTTCACCAACAACTGCAATCTTTAAAGGTACGCCTTCATATGGCGCTTCTTTTACAGTATTCGTTTGACAAGCACTCAAAAGAAATAACATCAATGTTAAAACAGTTAGAATTAATTTATTTGATTTTATAATAAATACCCCTACTCTCATCTTCTACATACCAACCTATCATTTTGACTTTACTGAACTCTACTGTCCAATTTGTTTTAGAATTTCGGAGTACCTTTACCCCATTAAGCTAACGTGTTATTAGCTATACTAAAGCAGAGCGTAGTTCTTTTAGATTAACTGCTCCGAGATTGTTGATCAAAATTTGATATCTCTTTAATATCCATGAAGTCTTCATCCCTTATCATATTTTTCTCCGACAAGAGGATGTCTTCAAATGCTTTAAATAATTCTTGAATCTCCTTTTCCTGATTTATTAGTGCCATTGCCTTCTGATAATCTTCTTCACTTTCATATTTTGCAATTTCCATCCACTTTGATGAATCTTCCTTGCTTTGTAAGTAAGTGGTTTCGACGCCTATATACTTTCCATAAATTTTTCCAGCTTTTTGTTGAATGAGATAATACTATGCTTTCGGGATGAATTTGATATTCATATACTTTGACAAACATCAGCACTTCCTCCTCACAAAAAATTAATTAGAAACTAATCAATCTGTGCATCAATCAGCTCCGAGATTGTGGAAGACCTTCTTAGAGAGCAATATTTTTCTACATTCCTCTCATAACTCTTTTTACTTCTCCATATCTTTCACATTAATAAATAGCTCTAGGAGAACCTTGCTCCCAATCCATATGCTTATATCTGTGTAAACCTATTTTGCATAGTAAAGGCTTACTTGTATGTTCTCTGATAGAAGAGATCAGTATTGCTATAACACCAATTCCTAATAACACTAATGAAATAGTAAAGATTTGTATACCATCTATTAGCCAACTAGCCAATAAGAGAAGCACTCCGGCTAGCAAAAGGATTTGACCTAATAACTTCATAGTAAAAAACACCAGCTTTCAAATAGCCTACCTTTTTAAAGAACTTCTCCGATTTACATGAAGACTTGAGATAATTCAAGTTACCTTCTTAATGTTTAATACATAAAAAATCTAATTGAGCGTTCCCCATAATTGATTGTTTTCCATCTCAAAAACTTTACCAAACACGCCTACAGTTCTAATCGTAGACTCCTTTCCATTAGAACTCTGAAATTGCTGTTCATAAGAAGAAAATACAAAGGCGTTTTTTAAATGTGAAGCAGTCAATTTTATTTTTTCATCTTCTTTTAAGCAATAACCTTCCTCACACTTAATATCGTAATGTCCGTGTACCCATTTATTAAAAGTTGCTTTGGAAGGGGTAGTAAACCCCATTCCTAATATCAGCACTACCATTCCTATAAAAAGCGTAAACCATAATCTTATTTAACAAACCACTCAATCCCTTTTCTTTGATTTAACCAGTTCTTTTCAATAAATCTGTTCCAGGAAAGCTCCGCGTTTATGGAATAGGAGCTTTAGTACATTCTAAACATGCCATGTGAATTAGGAAACGTATACTTGAATCCAAACTGTTCATACAGTTTGTTTGCTGGATCGTCTGCTATAAGACTTACAAAAGAACCAGAATAAGTATTTTCACCAAGATAGTTAATTAGTTCCTTCATTACCACTTTACCAAGTCCTCGACCTTGATAGCTTGGTTTTACTACTATATCGACTATTTGAAAAAAGGCACCACCATCACCAATCACATGCCTCATGGCAATTAATGACTTATTATCGTAGATGCTCACCACAAACAATGAATTTTCCAAGCCAACTTTTGCAGCTTTGTGTGACTTTCCACTTATACCACCTTCTAATCGTAATTCAATGTACTCCTCAGGAGTTGGTGGCTCATGAATAATAGTAAAGTTGTTTTCCATGTTGTCTTTCCTCTATTTTAATAAACTGATTGCATTTGTGAGTATGGAAACTTAGATAATAGTCGATTAAATCTTTTCCGATGTTTCTAATAGCCTTTTTATTGCACCTATAACAACGGATGGTTCATCATCTTGTATGTAGTGAGCGCTATTTTCAGCAATTATCAGTTCACTAATAAAAGGAACCGGAAGAATCTCCTCCTGCATTTGATTCCATAGTTTTTGTGATTCACCCGAATAATGATCGTTTTTGCCAGCTGATAGAACAATCAAAGGGACGCTTAGCCGCACCTTGCATTCCTTTAATTGATTTAACCTTTCACCAAATTCATTATAATTGCCTCCTACAGTGAATGGTTTACGATAGGCTTCTTGAAATTCTTCTGACATAGTGGGCAGGAACCTTTCTCTATAATCTTCCGTAGTCGAGTCCACTAGTATTAAGCCACTAACACCATCAGGATATTTACAGGCATACAGCCTTGCGTTAACTCCACCAAAGGAGTGTTCAACTAATAGGTATAGAGGAGTAATTGACATGTTATCAAGGAGTTCCTTCAGTTCTTTTACCATCTCTAAACTATTTCTAGGTTTAGAGCTTACTTCACTTTTTCCTAAACCTGCTCTATCATAAACAAGCACTTCTGTTAACGAAGCAACTTCAGAAATAATCGAATCCCAACCCTTGGAATAATCCCCATATCCGGCTTCCATAACAACAGTCGGTTTACCTTTCTACTTTCCAATCAATTTAGTAAACAATTTATAATCACTTACTTGTATAAACCTCGCCTTAGTCATAAACAAGAACCTCTTCCTGTTTTCCTTTGAATTCCAATGTATTACTATACTGCTCAATAGCTTAGTACCAATTATTTCAAAACACCAACTACAATTCCATCTTTTATTTAATTAAAAAGAAGCCTATCTTATTACAGATAAGCTCCGATAAACCAGAAGACTTGGGATCAGGATAAGTTCTAGAATTCACCCTAAATTATTGTTAATTTAGATCGATGTTACCCACATATTGAACCTCTCCCATATCAGAAGACAGATTCACTTCTAAGATATAATTACCTTTTGAATCGGGAAATTGAAAACCATTAGATTTATTTACAGGCAATTCAATCTCTTCATTGTTTTGCCACAGAGATACTTGAAACTTTTCTAATTGAAAATCAGAATGTCCTAATTCTAGGTTTCCCTCTGAACCAGCATTGACCTTAATTTGATTCTGTTCGATTCCTAATGATTGAAAATCAACAACAGTCTTTTTGTATTCCTCATTAGGACCTTCCCAATTCAAGGAAGCCTCTTTAAGCTCATATGAATCATAGTCGTTTAGATGGTGGTACCAAACTGTCATTGTTGGAGGAGTGAAATCGTAATCCTCCCCTATACAGGCGGTCAATAAAAATATACACCCTAAACTTACTATAGAAAATATTGAACGAATCATTATCAATTCCTTTCTCTTTTAATGTTAAAATAACAGCAACTTTGGAGCCTAAAGCAAACACTCTTTTAAACTATCGCTCCGATTTTATGGAATAAACCAAGATTCTTGCCATGACAAAGGAGCGCTTTCATAACAAATGGCTGACTCTAAAGTAATTAGGTCTTAAAGAGTTTTCTCCATTGATATTCTCGTATTTGAATATCCCATTTTCTTGTACAACCTATAAGCTCCATCATTCTTCCCAAACACACTTAACCCAATTGAATTCACACCACGTTCTCTAAGATTATCTTGTAGCATCTCAATAGTCTTAGTCCCATAATCAATTAAAATGTGATACAAGTAGGCTGAATTAATTTCTGGAATGATGCTGTACCAAAGAAGTCCCACTTTTTCATTTGAGTTAGTTTTTATAATATTATAGAGACATTGTCCCTCAGTGGCTAAGCCATCCTTAAACATGTCGTGATCATCATTTCTGATTCCTCTAAAGCTTGCTCCAATGTTAAATTGAAGTTTTTAATAATTTCATTATCATGATCAGGAATCATAAAATCCAAATACTCCTTGAACTCCACTTCATTAACCATACTTAACTTAATCATGTTATCTCTCCATTCTATAGGGCTGCATTATTTGTTTACATCAATACTAGAGTAGAAAACAGATCAGTTATTAAATGATTAAGTTTTACGTTAATCATGAATAAACAATCTGTTCACCCATGACCATGGCACACACCTAAAGCCTCGAAACATTTTCATTCCTCCTTTATTGACTTTGTAAGTATTGATCTATTAAATCTCCGAGATACTGGAAGAATTGGTTTCGAGATAATTGAAGCAAATCTTAAATTAATGCACTCGTTAGTTCAAGAAAGTTATCCTTCTTTATAATCAATAGTTTCCTTAAGATATTTAGCATTATTTTTATCAAGTTTATAATATTCTACTTGGTCCCAGCCTTCTCCACTACGCTCACCAATAATAGCACCATCATTTGTGAACCATACTCTAGAGTCAATTAAGCTAACCGATTGCCTCGGACTTATTAACTTATAATAAATATCTGGATTTTCTTTATCTATATTTACATTCTTCATCTTCTCTTTACCTAAATAAATCATTAGTAAATTATCAATAATGGCTTGGTTTTCCGTATCTTTAAAAACATTGCGATAATCAATTCGACTTGGATTATCGCTGTTTTGATAACCAATCCTGATTTCCCTGGAAGCCTCATTATTGTTTAGATTACCGGTAAAATAACCACCGACAAAAATAATTAAAGAAACAGCTATAACACCAGTTATTTTCATCAGCTTCATAAATACCCACTCCTCAATCTAAATTCATTGTTAAAGTAACCTAAACCTACTCCGTTAGCACAATAAGCGATAGCATCTGTGCAGCTATCGCTCAGAGTTTGTTGAAGACTCGATCTCAAATTAATCTATCTTGTAATGATCGAAGTTTTACGTTCGATCAGATTTCTCTTCTAATAACCTATCTATCTTCGCTTCCACTCGCCCTAGTCTAGACGCTCTCTTATTTAATAAAATGATGAGCATCACAATCCCTACAGGTATAGCTACTAAAAGAAGAAATGCAATAACCTGGAATATAACATCCCCAGTATTAAATCCAGCTGCTAATAACATAAAAAAACCTCCAATTAAAATAAAAGTACATTCATAACAAAATTGCTAACTTATCACTTAATTCCAATTATTTCAAAGCACACCCACATACTCAACCTTATTCTAAAAAAAGACGTAATTCCTCAGTTGGGGATTACGTCTGAAAAATGAAGATTGATATTCCACGTTTACAAAGCTATGATATTAGAGAGTTGCTCCGAGATTGTTGAAGACTCTACTAGTTTATATACTCTAGAATGAGTCTTCTGCAAACTGCTTTTCTGAAATGACTCTTATTCCATTTCTTTTTAATAATACTGAAGTAACCCCGTTACCCCAAACTCTTTTTCCTGTGAATTCTCCATTATAAATCATTGAACTACCACGAGATGGACTATTCTCCTTTAGAACAACAATACACCTATTTCTATCGCTTTATCTAAGGTATTATAGGCACTTTTTATGTATAGTTCGGTTACATCTCTTCCAGATCTTTCAATGACTCGAACTTTACCATCTAAGACGTCTTCTCCTTCCCCACCTACTATTTCCGCAGGTTCTCTTGGAGTTAAAAATCCACCAAGCAATTCTGGACAGATTGTTACAGCATTATTCTCTTCTACTAATTTTCTAACATTTTCATTTAAACTATGGTGACCGTCATACCTTACTTCTAACCCAGCTAAACAGGAACTCACTAATATCATAGGTCACACCTCTTTTAAATGCTCTATAATCGTAACAAAAAGGATAATGTATTTACGTGAATCACCTACTTATTCGAATTACTTTCACACTGCTTGTCTGTTTCAATTTTTACTTCAGTAATTTATATTTCAGTAAAGGCTCTTTATAATACCTCGCTTACTTATTTGTTATCGAGTTGTTCTGCCAGACCGATTAGAAGTCCTTCGATTCCACGAATGTAGCAGAGCCGATACGAGTCCTCGTATTGAACTAATTCGCCAACGAGCTGAGCACCATACTTAGTGAGTCTGGATACCATTTCGTCAATGTCTTCAACGGTGAACATGACGCGTTGATAACCGAGGGCGTTTACAGGAGCAGTCCGGTGATCTGATATAGTAGGTGGGGTGAGAAATCGCGAAAGTTCAAGTCGGCTGTGACCATCTGGGGTAACCATCATAGCAATCTCTACGCGCTGAGAACCCAATCCTGTTACGCGACCAGCCCATTCACCTTCGACAGTAGCTCGCCCTTCGAGGTTCAAGCCAATCTCCTCGAAGAATGAGATTGCGTCATCAAGAAATTCTACAACGATGCCGACATTGTCCATTCTTAGTAATTTGTTTTTTGCCATAGTTAGATCACTCCTTCTTAATTTTGATCAAAGCTATCGACTAGTAGCACCGGACTCAGGTGAATTTATATTAAGTTATTACGTTGTTGGTCTTCCAGATAAGCTCCGATGATAATGGAAGAAATACTTTCTACATCTACTTTAATCACGCTGCCTTTTACCTATTTTATAACCAGTAATAATCCCTATGTAAACGCTAGAATAAAGTTGACAGTAATCGCTTGATGAGATTTTACACTTTTGCTCTATTAACCTAATACTTTAG
>NZ_JAUORD010000070.1:0-342 GCF_030547345.1 Anaerobacillus sp. 1_MG-2023
ACACTAAATAAATTCACTTCATTTAAAACATATCTTTCTCAAATAAAAATCAGACTAAACCGACGAAAAAACTACAAACTATATCACTGTGCACTACCTAAAAAAAAATAAATCGCATACACCAGGGTTGCTCTCGATTCCTTCACAGAAACGGGATCTCTATCTTATATAAGCTATACTGTCAAAGATATATTTTTGATTGTGTCTGTTGTGGTAGTATATGTGTATTAGTGTATGTTCTTGAAGAGATGCTTTGTTCATTTTGTTTGGTGGAATATGTTTTTGAGGATCTTGAGTCTGTAATTAATCTTAATTAAATTTTTCTTAAGTAATTTACAGAAA
>NZ_JAUORD010000071.1:0-334 GCF_030547345.1 Anaerobacillus sp. 1_MG-2023
GCAAAACGCTTTAAACAGCGCTTAGCCCAACGCAATTTTACCACCGAGCAAATAAAGCAAATGACCTGCCCTGTCGGGCTTGAAAATGTAACGGGCAAGCTCCCTATGGAAGTAGCAATATCAATTAGCGGGCAGTTAATTGGCCTTTATCAGGCTATGCAAACCCATGCGCCCAAACGCCAAGGCCTGCAATGGCGCGCACTTAAAAATGCATTAATTAGCACCACGCACGAGGAAGAAAGCGCATGAGTAGCTTAAAAATTAATAACCTAAATGCAGCTCAAGCGCATCAAGCATTAGAGCATTGCTGCGCCGCTCCTAACTGGGTAAGCGG
>NZ_JAUORD010000072.1:0-333 GCF_030547345.1 Anaerobacillus sp. 1_MG-2023
GCAAAACACCACGCGCAGCTATTACTTAGCGAAAACTACAGTGAGTTTGAACATGTTGATCAAATTAAGCGTACGGGGTTTTCTAACCAAATAAGTTTAATACTCGAGCCGGTAAGCTTAGGGGTAGGTTTTACGGTTTTACCTGCGCATGCTGTTAGCGCATTTAATAAACCCGGACTGATAAAAACGCACCACTTAGCTAATCCGATTAGCGAAAATATTTATGTGTGCCATCACCGTAATAGGCCAATGGCAAAGCGCATGAATACAGTAATTGAAGCAATAAAATAGGGCTAGGGCGCGTATAACGGCGCCCGTAAAGCCCCTTTACAG
>NZ_JAUORD010000073.1:0-329 GCF_030547345.1 Anaerobacillus sp. 1_MG-2023
ATTGGATACAGACGGCATTGAGCCAACAACGCATGTGCTTGATTTGAAAAATATAATGCGTAAAGATGAACCGAAGGAATGGATTACGCAAGAAGAAGCATTTAAGAATGCTCCTGATCACGAAGACGGTCATTTCCGCGTACCATCAATTCTGGGAGATAGTTAAGTTTCGAACTTTTCTATCCGTAAACAAAGACATTTGCCGCAGAAGGTCAGGCAAATTCTTTAGTTTTCTAAAACAAGGAGGGAAACCCTAGATGTCATTATTTGACCATACAATTAAAGAATTAGAAGCAAAGCTACATAATAAAGAGATTACGGTTCAGGAT
>NZ_JAUORD010000074.1:0-326 GCF_030547345.1 Anaerobacillus sp. 1_MG-2023
ACATCATTCGTAATTTTTTCATTCGTATAGACGCGATCTTTCGCACGTGTTTCATAGGTTACTTTATAAGCTGAAGAAATATTTTCATTAAAACTCAATGAGAATCCTTCTTTGCCATCTTCTGACTCAGGAGAAATAGTGTAATTCGAAACAGGGTTTGTACCTGATTCCTTACCACTATCATTAATCGTAACCTGTTCTACTGTAATAGAGTTTGGTACTAATTCCTGGGAGTCATTAAATAAATCAAGAAGAACAGCATCCGCTCTAGAGATTGTTTTCTCATTGTAATTGTATTGCACTTCCCACGTAATTGTTTGAGTTGA
>NZ_JAUORD010000075.1:0-319 GCF_030547345.1 Anaerobacillus sp. 1_MG-2023
TCCTTTTGTGTATTCTCTTAAAGCAAATTATAATCTCGTGGTTTATTTTCATTTAATTGAATTTCACCTTTTTTTTATTTTTCTAGTTTATTTTTAATATAGTCAAATTTTTAATTTTCTTTTTATATTTATGTATTTTGATTATTTTATTCTGATAATTATATTTTGGTTTTTTTTATTACACTTTAAAATTTTATTTCTGTTTTTATTACACTTAAAATTTTATTTTTTTTATTTTATAATTTTGATCTTTTTGTTTTGCTTTTTTTGCACCCGTCCACTGGGGTTACCATCGGGGGGCGGGGGGTCTGTATAGGTC
>NZ_JAUORD010000076.1:0-310 GCF_030547345.1 Anaerobacillus sp. 1_MG-2023
GGTAGTAGTTCGTGTCAATGTTCATATTTTTTTTCTACATTGGTCTTTTGTTGAATGTTACTGCGTTATTAATCGTTTGGAAGTTTTATAGATCCTTTAATAAAACAATTTTTTAATTATTATTGTTACTGCGAGATCTTATATGTACTCGTTTCTTGTTTAGTGTGATTTGTGTTTTTTTTATATGATTAATGTTTTATTTTTAGTTTTTATAAAGGTTTTCTGTTTTATCTTGATATTCATTATTAATTTTTTTTGTGTTTTGTGATATTATTTAATTGTTTAATTTTCAGTTTGCGCAGTTTTGTTC
>NZ_JAUORD010000077.1:0-309 GCF_030547345.1 Anaerobacillus sp. 1_MG-2023
GAGAAGCCAATCATGAATTTGTGCAGCACTCAGATGAGGGTACTCTTCTAACCAAGCAAGTATCCAGTCTTTGTAGCTGTCTAACTTCTTGTTCCTTCCGAGTGGCTGTTCAGTGTAAGCTCTTGCTTCATCAAAGCTCATCGCCAAATACTTATAGACAGTTGGTCTTGAGATCTTAAGCTCCTTAGCAATTTGTGCTATTTTTAACTTCCGCTTATGTAATTCCTGAATCTTAACATATAACACTAATTTCTCCTCCAACACCCTAACCTCCAGTAAATAACCTTACAGACTATTTTACTAAAGTAT
>NZ_JAUORD010000078.1:0-308 GCF_030547345.1 Anaerobacillus sp. 1_MG-2023
AAAGGACACGTTTAGACGAGAGGTTGACAATGCTCAACACTTTCTGCAGGGCAGAGGTGTGAGCTTAATCATATAACCATCGTCCAAAACTACTATGTATTTTTCATCTGCTTTTTGAACACGCACCTAAATTGCATATTTTTACCCACCATTTTTCGATTATAACACGAAAAATTGAATTTACAATTTGATTAAAAAGTGGGACTATTGTCGAAAAAAGAAACATACTGGTAAATCAACAATTCGCAATAAAAATATGTAAATTGGTATTTTTCAGTAATTAAGTCGTCTAATTATTTCGTCTATGG
>NZ_JAUORD010000079.1:0-305 GCF_030547345.1 Anaerobacillus sp. 1_MG-2023
AAAGCTGGTTTGATATTTAAGGACACTAGTGAGTATGGAAAAGTTGATTTTATTCTTCTTGAAACTTCGGAAGACGGAACGACAAATTCAGTTGATGTGATTACTTTCGAAACACTTTTCGGTGATGTAAAAACAAACCCAACTTATGAAGCTCTGTCAGGGTCGCATACCTTTAAGATTAAGGATAAGCAATATACAATGACAGCCACTGAAATGGGCTATCAAAAGTATTTTGATCAATGGTTGGCGCAAGGGTTAATTAATTAACTAAATATGTAGCAGCATATCTTCAACAATCTCGGAGC